>DAOUEJ010000060.1:0-3573 GCA_034430615.1 Anaerolineales bacterium
ATCGTGTGATGAACAAGCTGCGTGGGATTTGGAAACGTTTGGTACTCCGTCCGGCACCGCCCAGCCCTTCGCCGGGTTTCTCCTATCGTATCTTTTGGACGAAGACAACCTGGAATTGGCCAGCAGATAAGCGGGAACGGGTGCTGGTTCAGGTCCAGATGTTACTCGCCAGGGATGACTTCATCAACACCCGATTTGAACGCCTATACAGCCTTGATGAGTTGGGGGAGGGGGAGTATTCTGGAGAAAGTATCGCGAGCCTTGGCGAGGTGCTCAAGGCCTATGAAGAGTTATGCCAAGAAGGAGCCAGGTGAAATGACCGAACAAGATGAGATCCCCACCCAAACACTTGCCGAGACCCCACGTTATTTGATCTGGAAGGCGGAGGAACCAGACGGCGAGAGCACCTTCCACGTCGAATTAGGAACCGTGACGATGCACTTCTTCCAGGAGGAGTGGGACGAGTTTCTTGATCTGATGAAAGCGATCTAACCTGCGCTTCGCTGACTGATTGAGTTTGAGGTTCCCCGGTCTTTTCGGTTGGGGTTTCCCCCTGCCGGGAACGGCAGGGATTTGTCGGTCGGTTCAGCTGGTGCTATGATCTGCGTTCGTGTTTTGTAACGCTTCGAGGTGCTATGGCGTCGAGACGGGAGCTCATCAGCTGGGACGAGGTGAATAGGTTGATCGATCATCTCCTGCCCCAGTTCATCACCGAGTTTGATGCGATGGTGATTATCACGCGCGGGGGCATCGTGCCAGGCGGGATGCTGTGCGAGGCACTCGACCTGGAAGACGTCCTAACAGCGGCGGTGGATTTCCCGTTCGAGATGGAGCGTCAAAGTGCAAAATTGCTTGCCTGGCCGAAGTTCATCCAATTCCCTGATGACGACCAATTAACCGGTCGTGAAATCCTGATTGTCGATGATGTGTGGGGATCGGGGAGGACGATCACGGCCGTCCGTGGCCGGGTTGCGGCTGCTGGTGGAAACCCCCATACCTGTGTGCTGCACTACAATCCGAACCGGAACCTGTTTGGCCAATTGCGTCCGGATTACTATGCTGCCGTCACGGATGCCTACATCGTCTATCCATGGGAGATCGATCCCGGCCCCGAACGTGTTTTACTGGATGAACCCGAATAAAGCTGGCATCGTGCCGAACGCCGTGTTGGTTTGACAAGGAAAAATGCGCTGGGTATAATGAGCATGCGTTCGCAGGCCAGCGGATTGGGTCGTCGCGAGTAGACCAAGAGGAGTGAGCCGTAGCAGGTATCCGCTCTCATTCGTAAGTATCGGACAAGGTTGATTACCTGGCCGCCCGGAGAATGCGCTGGCCAGGGTTTTTTATTTCCACCCGGGGGGAATCGGGGATGACCGAAGCAGGGGATGACCTGGCAGCATTGCTGGCCGAGGAGGATCTTCTTGCTACCCCAGAGCGGGGAGACTTGCTCGTAGGGGTAGTGATAGCGAAAGATCCGAGCGGCATCATTGTCGATTTGGGTATGAAGCGTGATGGCGTAATCGCGCGCTCAGAACTTGAAAAATTGACACAGGACGAGATCAATTATGAACTCGGTGACTCGATCTCCGTCATGGTCATCGATCCAGTCGACGCGGATGGCAACCTGCTGGTTTCGATTTCACAGGCAAGAGAGAGCGGTGATTGGCTCGAAGCTCGTGGTTTGATGGAAGCCGATGAAATCATCGAAGCCGAGCCGAGTGGTTATAACAAGGGTGGTTTGTTGGTCCCATTCGGGCATCTGGTGGCTTTCGTTCCGGCTTCACACCTTAGCAGCCTGCCACGTGGACTCGACGAAGAAGCACGTATCAACCATCTGAAGAGTCTCGTGGGAGAATGTCTGCCCTTTAAAATCATTGAAGTCGATCCCCAACGCAGGCGGTTGGTTTTCTCCGAGCGTAAAGCGATCCGCCAATGGCGCCAATCGCAGAAAGCCGACGTGATCCAAACACTCAGGGAGGGGGAAACCCGGTCAGGAGTAGTTACCAGCCTGCGGGAGTTTGGAGCCTTTGTTGACATTGGTGGAGCGGATGGACTGATCCATATCTCTGAACTCTCATGGATGCGGATCGAAGATCCATCCAGCGTGCTTCAAGTCGGGGATAATGTGGAAGCACTCGTCATCCGTCTTGACCTGAAGAACAATCGCATTGGCTTGAGCCTCAAACGGCTCCAACCAAATCCCTGGGAAGCGCTCCAGGATGCGTTTGAGACCGGGCAGGTATTGCCGGGTAAAGTGACCGTGATTTCTTCCAGCGGAGCCTTTATCCAGGTCGCCGATAATTTGGAAGGGTTACTGAAAACTCCGGACGGCCAGGGTTCACTGGTGCCGGGGCATGAGATCCAGGTTCGAGTGATTGAATTCGATCCTGTCAAAGAGAGGCTGGATCTCGAACTCGTGGGGGAATAGTATTACTTCCACGGGTTTAGCTATCAACGGAGGGTGGTGAGTTTAATTGCCAACGGTTGTACTACGGCCAAATGAATCTCAAGAGAACCTGCTCAAGCGTTTCCGAAAAAAGGTGGCGAAGAGCGGTATCTTGAGCACCGTCCGTCGCAAGCGATGGTTCGTCTCGAAGAGCGAGCTCCGTCGTATCCAACGCAAGAAGGCTATTCGGCGCTTGAAGCGTCGACAGAGGAAGGTTACATCACCCGGTCGCTAGGCATGGCAGACCGAGCCGGAAGGATACACTTCCGCCTCGGGACCTGCGGAGGAACGCATGGGTAAGAAAGAAGAGAAGATCGTCATGGAGGGGACCATTATCGAAGCCCTTCCGGGCACTCAGTTCCGGGTAGAGTTGGAGAATGGTCACGTAGTGCTGGCTTATCTTTCAGGCAAGATGCGGCGCTACTACATCCGCATCCTCCTTGGTGATAGAGTCCGGGTAGAACTCTCCCCCTATGACCTGACGCGCGGCCGGATCACGTACCGGTTCCGAAAACAGACAACTGCCTCGCGAGAGGAAGCCTAGCGAACACCCGATTGAGATCGTGCACCGCCCTGTGAATTTCACGGGGCGGTGTCTTATTCTTTCTTCAGCACTACCGCGCGCCACTCTCCCTGTCCCCGAATTTCGCTGTATGTCAGCCCCCATCCTGCAGCCTCCTTCAAAAGGTCGGGGAGCTGCTCTTCCAGGATGCCGGAAAGGATAAGCGGGGTATCACCCTGGACAAGATCACCGAGGCCGGATTTAAGCATCCCTTGCAGGACAGGGGCAAGAATGTTTACGACAATCAGTGCTGTCGGGGATCCCCCATATTCTGCGAGTATCCCGGGCACGGCTTCCAGGCTGCCATGGAAGGCTCTGACCCGGTCAGCAACGAGATTGCGCTGGGCGTTCTGCTGTGTGATTTTGACCGCTTCAGGATCGATATCCAGCGCAAAGGCCATCTCAGCCCCTAATCTTGCAGCGGCGATGCTCAGGATGCCGGATCCACATCCCAGATCGATCACGCAGCCTCCTGGATGCATGTGCGCTTCCAGGAGCAGCAAGCAGAGTTGCGTGCTGGGGTGAGTCCCCGTGCCAAATGCCATCCCGGGCTCGATGATCAGCG
>DAOUEJ010000061.1:0-12601 GCA_034430615.1 Anaerolineales bacterium
AGCGAACCTGATGCCGGATTTCATCATGGCAGTTGAACATGGGGTCACGCTTGGAGAAATCTGTGGGGTGCTGCGCCAGGTATGGGGAGAGTACCGCCCGACCTCCACGCTATAACATCTTGCGGTCGAGGTCCCCAGATTGATATCCCATGGGCATGTTCGATCCGATATGACACACCAATGATCGCCACCGCGCGCGCTTGAAAATCGGGCGCAATCGGTGGAAGCAATAGCCTCAGATCCCGAACACATGAGAACACCAACCGAATCTGATCAACGAATCCCAGTATCGATCTCTACATCCACTCGTATGGTCTCACCCGCGTGGAGCTCGATCTGGCGCGGCAGCCCGTCAGCACTGTCGATGCCGGCCCGATTGATATCGACAACATACGCCCCGACTGGCAGCGTCACGCTGTATTTTCCGGTTGGGCCAATCCCGACACGGGCGACCTCCACCCGGCCGTCAGCCCGGTAGATGACGATCTGACGTGCCGCGTACACTTCCGGTGCCGCCGTGGGCTCCGGCTCACCCTCCCGCATCACAGGCACGAGGGGACCAATCGAGACCTGCCCCATGATCGTGGCAGTCTCACCTGGCTGACGTGCGCATCCATATATGGTCGTGACGAGCACAACCAGCAGGATGGATAGCCTTGAGATTCTTGGAGTCATCTAAAATCCTCCCCATCAATCAGATCACAAGTTGAGACCCGCCCCAGGAACACAGCTTAGGCACTAATGAATTATTCCCCAGGGGTGAGTTGCGAGCCTAACGAAAGGACGCATCCACGTTCCGGTTTGTTCCTTCTAACTATACCAACCACACAGCCCCGGGTGAATGATGTACACTTCGCAGTCGAGATAGCGGACGAGGTTCGAGGGCGATGGAAGATCGGTGGAAGGTCATCATCATCGGCGGTGGACCGGCCGGATTGCTGGCAGCCGGTCAGGCGGCCGCCTCCAGCATGCCGACTCTGCTGCTCGAGAAGATGGACCGGCCGGGCCGAAAACTTCGCATCACGGGCAAAGGCCGCTGCAACCTGACCAATGTCGCCACGCTCGATGAATTCCTGAAACATTTCCACCCTCATGGGCGTTTTCTGCAGTACGCTTTCCGAGGATTCTTCTCCCAGGACCTTATCGAGTTCCTGGATTCCCTTGGAGTCGAAACGACAGTCGAACGCGGTGGCCGCGTTTTTCCACGCAGCAATGACGCCCAGCAGGTCGTCGATGCCCTCCTGGCCTGGGTCAAATCCCAGGGTGTGACGGTCCGCACCGGCCGGCGGGTGAGCGCGATCTCACGAATTGATGACGCCTGGAGTATTACGGTGGAGCACTCCAGTTTACGTAGCAAGGATAAGACGGCCCGGGAGGGCTATATTCCAGAGACTTATCGAGCAGAGGCAGTCATCCTGGCAACCGGCGGAGTCTCCTACCCGGGGACCGGCTCTACCGGTGATGGATATCGACTCGCTGCAGCGCTCGGGCACGAGATCGTCCCCATCCGTCCAGCGCTGATCCCGCTAATAACGGGTGGTGATGTTGCCGGCCGCCTGCAAGGGCTGTCCTTGCGTAATGTCCGCTGCACGCTCCTCGTCGACGGGAAAAATCAAGCACAGGAATTCGGGGAGATGCTCTTCACCCACAATGGGCTCTCCGGCCCGATCATCCTCACTGTCAGCCGGCGTGCTGTCGATGCGCTGCTGGCTGGCTCCCAGGTTGAGATAGCGATCGATCTAAAACCAGCGCTGGACCACCATATCCTCGACGCCCGCCTGCAGCGGGAGTTAGACGCCCACGGAAAGCGTTTCTTCCAAACTCTTCTGGCCGAACTCCTTCCCCGCTCGCTGATACCGGTCTGCATCGACGCCACGGGCATTCCAGCGGAGAAACCCGGACATCAGGTCAATTCGGAGGAG
This sequence comes from Anaerolineales bacterium, assembly GCA_034430615.1. GTDB lineage: Bacteria > Chloroflexota > Anaerolineae > Anaerolineales > E44-bin32 > E44-bin32. The sequence goes on from DAOUEJ010000061.1 coordinate 1,923, forward strand.
CGCAAACGCCTGCGGCTGTGGCTCAAAGACTTCAGATTAGAGGTCATCGGTCATGCTCCGCTCGCGCAGGCGATCGTCACGGCCGGTGGGGTGGAACTCAAGCAGGTTGATCCACGCAGTATGCAATCGCGCCTTCATCCAGGTTTGTACTTCGCCGGGGAATTGCTCGACCTGGATGCCGATACCGGGGGCTATAACTTGCAGGCCTCCTTTTCGACTGGCTGGCTGGCGGGGCAGAGCGCCGCCCGCATCATTGCCTCACTCCAGGCCCACTGATCTCGCAGTAGATCATGAAAACTGAGAGTTCTCTTTGCTCAGCCTAAAACTTGGGCTTTCCCTTCCCGGCCTGGTTTACGTTATAGATACGCCCGGACTCGCTGCATTCCCGCTGGTTCGCCTGCACCTTCTCCGGATTAGCTTTCCTTGAGGGCATGACTAAGCAGTGTTACAGACGAAATGCGGCCTGACGATGATATTCCCCACTGCGGATGATGAATGGCAGCCAGGGAGAGAGTTTTATCTTCGTGGACGCACTTCAGGTATTCGCTAGCGGACGGTCACGCTCAGTTGGTACGTCCAGGCGGCCTTGTCCCCGCCTTCCCAGGGTTGGCTGTACGTCAGCTCAATTTTAGCAAACCCAGACTCCAGCCCTTTAAACGTCCATCTCTGTATCCCTGGTGCACCTACAAGCTCGGAATTTCCGGCAATCGAAGGCTCGTCAAAGTGCATCGCTTGTGCTTCGATGACTGAGGGATCGCTTACCAGCGGTGGATCCTCCCACTGAAAGCCGGTCGTCGGATTGGAGCAAAGAGAGAGTTCGAGTTGTTCCCCCGGGTTGAGCTCGATCGTCCCGTTCAGTGATGACTCACCGTAGAAATCATCACAGCTGACTTCGATCCGTTGGCCGTGGCTGGTGCATGCAGCCAACGAAAGCATGAGCGAACCCGTGAGGCTAATTAACATCCAGGATTTCATAGCGCACCTCCAATTGTGCGAATTTCCAATCAGATTAACGAAAATACTTTGGCTTTGGTTCCCCACGTCATGCTGTGCAGGTCGAGCAGCATGTTGATTCAACAGCTGCTCATGACATAGAATACTGGTATCGGGTAAAAATGGGAGGCCGGATGTCCACGATCAAACGCATCAATCATATTGCCATCGTCGTGGAGGATATCGAGGCCGCTCTTCACTTCTGGCGGGATACGCTCCGGTTAGACGTAGCCTACGTTGAGGATGTGCCCGATCAGGAATCGGTTGTTGCCTTTCTCCCGATCGCCGATATCGAAGTCGAACTCGTAAAACCCACTACCCAGAACAGCGGCGTGGCTCGCTATCTTGGAAAGCATGGTCCCGGCATCCATCACATCTGCTTCGAGGTCGACGACATTGAGTCCTGCCTTGAATATTTGCATGAAAGCGAGATCCAGCTCATCAACGAAGAGCCGATCGTCGGCACAGGCGGCAAGCGGATTGCCTTCCTCCATCCCCGAAGCACACATGGCGTATTAATCGAACTTTATGAGATCAGCCCCCAGGAACCTGAAATCCGTCTTGAACGCGCCAGGGGTCTTGCCGACCGAGCCCGGGCCCAGGGACAGGTGGTCGCGGCCGGGATGCTTGGCTTCCTGCGTGGGCTCCGATCCAACGGGCAACCTGCCGAGGACTGATCAAAGACCTTCAGGCAGTCTGCACTACAATCCCATCGGTGATGCTGACGAGTTCGTTCGGTGAGAGCCGGAATACAGCTCGTGGATTCCCCGCCGCAGCCCAAATTTGTTCATACCGCATTAAGTCCGCATCGATCCAGGTATCGAGCGGCGTGAGATGGCCGACCGGGGGTACCCCCCCAATCGCAAAACCTGTTAGCTCGCGCACCTCATCCGCAGTCGCCATCCGCAGTGGTTCATCGACCAGCCGGCTAACTCTCTCTTCATCCACCCGATTCGAACCACTTGCGATGACCAGGATCGGTCGTTGGCTTTCCCCGGAAATGAAGACGAGCGACTTGGCAATCTGCCCAACTTCGCACCCAATCGCGCGGGCGGCCTCTACCGCCGTCCGAGTACTGCTGGGAAGCTCGACCACCTTGAGGGAGATCCCCTGTGCATCGAGTATTCGCTGCACCCGAGCCGCACTGCTGCTGAGTTCGTTTTGTTCCCCGGAAGGCTTCATGCTTTGTTCTCCCTTTCGGATTCCATACCTGGCGAGTGTACGCCTAAGCGCTAAACGCGCCAGCCCCGCCGACTGGCGGGGCTGGGCCTATGGCCGGGAGGTGCCATTTTCTAGCTGGTGATGGATATGTTTTCCGTCGCTTTTTCAGGCTCGTGATGCAGGATTTCAGCCAGGATCTTTACAAGTATTGCCATGCATGCCGTCATACCCAGGCCAGCCGCCATGGCAGCGCCACTGTACAAGACGATCATCAGCGGTGAAATCAGAATGAAGGTGAGCGGCGAGCCGTACTCTTCGACCATCCCCGGGGCGATCAACGCGGTCATGATCGCAATTGGTGCGAAGAGTACGTATCCCGCCTTTACCAGGAATGAGCCGGGACTGCCTTCGAAGACGTGGTTGACAGTGGTAAACATCAATCCGCTCAGCATGCCCGACAGGAACAAGCCGATCGCCTCCGCGAATAAACTCAATCCAGATGGTAGGTAGCCAAAGTGGAGTGCCATGAAGCCCAATCCTATCGCAGCCCATGCCAGACCGATCATCACGATTGCCGTACGCTGTGTTTTGTCCATCTTACCCTCCCGGCGCTTACATTGAATGCCCCAGATTTCTTGCGGGCTCATTACAACATGATTGTGCCACAGCACGCATAGGATGGGGGAAAAATGTAAGCCAGTTGCAAGCTTCCCAATTCAGGTGCTTTCACCGGCCAGAAAGCGGGTCCTGCCTGCATGCTATAATCCCCGCAGTTCCATCCGAGTGTGGAGGGTATTAATGTTTGATGATTCGATGCTGGAATCGCTTCGACAGGCATTGGAGAAATGGGAGGAAACCTCCCTCCATCAGACCCTGGCTCGCTTCCCGGAGCGTAAGGATCGCTTCATTACTACCTCCTCAGATGAGGTCAACCGGCTTTACACGCCGCTCGACCTGGCCGATATGGATTACCTGGCGGATGTTGGCTTGCCGGGGGAGTACCCCTTCACGCGCGGGATCCACCCCACCCTTTACCGCGGCCGGCCCTGGACCCAACGCATGTTTGCCGGCTTCGGGACTGCCGAAGAGACCAACCAGCGTTTCAAGTACCTCCTCGATCAAGGACAAACCGGGCTCTCCGTCGCGTTTGACCTGGCGACATTAATGGGCTATGACACTGACGCTCCAGAAGCTTTGGGCGAATTTGGGAAATGCGGTGTTGCGGTCTCCTCCCTGCAGGATATGGAATTTCTGCTTCAAGACATCCCACTCGAGAAGATCTCCACCAGCATGACAATTAACTCCCCTGCTCCTGTGATCTGGGCGATGTACATTGCCGCAGCCGAGAATCAAGGCTTGTCCCCGGATCGGCTCCGGGGCACCCTTCAAAACGACATCCTCAAGGAGTACATCGCCCAAAAGGAATACATCTTCCCGCCCGAACCTTCAATGCGGCTCGTGGTCGACACGATCGAGTATGGAACCCACCACCTCCCACAGTGGAACACGATCTCCATCTCGGGCTACCACATCCGCGAGGCTGGATCGACTGCCGCCCAGGAGCTGGCTTTCACCCTCGCAAACGGCCTGGAATATGTCCGCTGGGGTCTCGAACGCGGGTTGGCGGTCGATGAATTCGCACCGCGCCTTTCCTTCTTTTTTAACGCTCACAACGATTTCTTCGAGGAGATTGGCAAGTATCGTGCAGCACGCAGGATCTGGGCCCGCGAAATGCGCCAATCGATGCACGCCGCCAACGAGCGCTCCTGGCTTATGCGCTTCCATACTCAGACCGCCGGCGTTAGCCTCACAGCCCAGCAACCAGAAAACAACATCGTGCGTGTGGCGATCCAGGCGCTGGCAGCCGTGATGGGCGGTACACAATCGCTGCACACCAATTCAATGGACGAGGCACTCGCCCTGCCTTCGGAGCATGCCGCCACGATCGCCCTCCGCACCCAGCAGATCATGGCCGAGGAGTCGGGCGTGACCAACACCGTTGACCCGTTGGGTGGGTCCTATTTCGTTGAAGCCATGACCAACCGCCTGGAAGCACAAGCTCTGGATTACTTCAAGCAAATCGACGAACTCGGGGGCGTCCTGCCGGCCATCGAAGTCGGTTTCTTCCAGCGCGAGATCCAGGAAGCAGCCTACCGCTATCAACGCGAAATCGACCTTGGCGAGCGGGCGATCATTGGCGTAAACGCCTTCCAGGATGAAGCTCCGCTGCGCATCCCGCTGCTTGCTATGGATCCGGAAGGGTATAAACGCCAGGTTCAGCGCCTGCAGAATTTACGCAGCACCCGGGATACCGCCGCCGTGGGTCAAGCTTTGGATAGGCTGCGAATAGCATGCCAGGGAACTTCGAATACGATGCCCTTCATCCTCGAAGCCGTGCATGCCTACGCAACCCTGGGCGAGATCATCGATATCATGCGCGAAGTCTTCGGGACATACACGGAACCATCCTGGCTGTAATCGTGGAGCCGTTGTGTTCTCTCACCGCCGTGGATAGGTTCAGGAGTTTTTTGATGCGCAAATCAATGGGATTGGGAGTGAGTCTCGTACTTATCGGTGTGCTCACGGCGTGCAACCTGCCGTCCCGGGCCGATGCGGATGCTGTGGCCACCTCGGTCGCAGCGACTCTCACCGCCGGTGCCCCTCCGGCAGCAACGGCACTCCCCGCGAGCGCTACCCCGGAACCAGCGCCACTTGATGGCTCTGTCTCCGGCAAGGTTTGCTTTCCCTCGGAGCCGCCGCTACCCGAGATGACTCTCTTCTTTGAGAACTCCGTCAGCAACGAGATCATCAGCCTCCCTCACACCGACGGCACGGGTGTCTATGCACTCGATCTCCCACCGGGGAACTACATTGCCTACGCCTGGCGCCCTGGCGAGAGCCCACTCGGAGGGTCCTACTCACAAGCTGTTCCCTGCGGACTCACCGTCAACTGCACCGATCATAGTTTGCTGCCTTTCGATGTGCTGCCCGGGGAAACCACGCCCGACATCGACCTCTGCGACTGGTACGGACAACCCGGCGATGTCCCTGTCCCACCCGGGGTGCAGCTCGCACCACTGCCCACGGCAACCGCCACGCCTCCACCTGGCGGGATCTCCTTCAACTGCGATGGCATGTATCAGCGGGTTCGGCTTGCCGACTCGGGCGCAACCGGAAAGACCATCTCGGTGGATAACTGGAACGGGACCACCTGGGTCAATGTGTGGAACACATCCGGGGGTGATCCCAACCTGCGCCAGGTTACAGACGACTCAGGATACTACACATTCGGGGAATGCCAGAAGCTGCTTGTCGTTGTTTTTCGCAACTCGAATCCCCAGGTCACACTCGAGCTGACGATTCATAAATGGAACGGTACCGGCTTGAACCAGGTCTACGCTAACGCCGGCGATTACGGGGAATGGGTCAAGATCGACAACCGGGTGCAGTTCAAGGAAGCCAGCAAGCTGGGGACGGTGAATAACGGCCCGTTAGGACCCTGCGAATGGATGACCCTGGAGCATACCTGGGATGGGAGTGCATTTAATCAAACGGGTTCAAACCTCGAGACGATCCCGAACTGCGTGGTGACCGTTCCCTAGTGCCCAGCTACGGACCCAAAGTCTGAATCGCAGCGGGGCACGGCTCAGCCATGCCCCGCTTGGTCTTTTCCCGCAGTATTGCATTTCGTGGTCGCCTGGTTCATTACCCCTTACCGAAGTAGGTAAGCGCCGTCTCCAGTAACTTACCAGTGTGGAAAACAAAGGTGGCTCGGGCGCTAGGTGGGAGACGCCCGAGGAACGAGTCGATCTCGTGCTCAGGGTCTTCCATGGGTGATTGCGTGCAATTGCGCAACCAATCGAGTGCATTTCCCTGATACGGATCAGGAAGCGCATTCAACCTCTCCATAATTGCAGCAGCTCCGACTTGGTACTCAGTCATAGCAGACTCTCCTCCAGGGTATATCAGGCCGTACCGCGATCAATGATGCAAGGTTCAGACCAGATGCCCACTCTGCCTATTGCTCTGCTACACCTGTAACGAATCGTCTGCTATGATCGTGACATGGCCGGATTTGAAGCTGCCTATCGCAAGCTCCATCGCGCCGGCGAGCTCACCATGCGGGCCCAGCTCGCTCGATCACATGAGGCTGCCTGCGATCTGTGTGCCCGAGAATGCGGTGTGGACCGCGCTGAAAAGACTGGGGCATGCCAGACAAGATTGCAAGCCTTTATCGCATCCTATGGCCCGCACCACGGTGAGGAAAATCCGCTCCGCGGCTGGCGCGGATCAGGGACGATCTTCTTTTCTTTCTGCAACCTGCGCTGTGTTTACTGCCAGAACCATGACATCAGCCAAGCTCCTGCGGGACATCAGGCGTCCGCGCAGGAACTGGCGGCCATCATGCTATCTCTACAGGGAATGGGTTGTCACAACATCAACCTCGTCTCACCTTCACATGTTGTTGCCGAAATCCTTGCGGCCCTGGTCCTGGCAGCAGAAGGAGGGCTGCATCTGCCACTTGTCTATAATAGCGGCGGATATGACTCCCTCACGGCACTGCAACTCCTGGATGGTGTGGTCGACATCTACATGCCCGATATGAAGTACGGGGAGGCCAGCGCAGCCCGCAAGCTCTCCAAGATCCAACACTATCCCATCGTAAATCAGCGCGCCGTGCTTGAGATGTTCCGCCAGGTGGGAGATCTGCAGATTGATGAGCAGGGGCTTGCAAAGCGCGGATTGCTTGTGCGTCACCTGGTCTTGCCCCACGGGCTGGCCGGGACGCGCAAGGTAGTGGAATTTCTCGCTCATGAGATCTCGCGTGAGACCTACGTGAACTTGATGGACCAGTACCGGCCAGCCTACCATGCATCAAGTTATCCCCAGATCAACCGAACGCTTACGGGGGCGGAATACGAGGCCGCGATCCGCTTCGCTCGTCAGGCTGGACTGCACCGTTTCGATCACTGTTGATCCATTGAGGCAACGATACAGGTCCGTCCCGTAATCGGGATAGGGGGGAGCCTCGCGGCTTCCCCCCTCCCACACCACCGGACACACCGCACCTGCGGTGGGTGCAGGTGTGCGGGTCCGCATCCGGCGGTTCGTCAAGCATAACGCAGTGAACCATAGCTCTACGTCGGATGTTCCTTTGTCTCGTGCCGGAGACAGCTCGGCCCTCAGGGAAGATCCCGACGGCTTCACCGCCTTCGCCCTCCCTACAGGTCCCCTATCCGGGGAAGTATGCCTTCTATGCTCATCTCTCGAACTGCTCAAAGTACTTATCCCGCTTGACGTTCGGCCCTTCGCCCTGTAAACAGGTTTCCCTACTCGCCGTGAGTGGTCGTCGCTCCACTGACTACTATGGCCTCTGCTGACTTCTGCGCCGCGCTCAAGGACCTCTCGATCCTCTCAGTCCCTATGGGGACACGACGCAGACCTCCCCGGATAAGAGCGTTGACTTTCTCTGCATACCATCCTGGCACAGGGCATCCGCCCCATTTACTGCTTTGGCCCTTGATCACATCGGGCTTCGTTGTTATTCGCCAACTCGCCCGGCCTCACAGCCTCAGATGGGGTTTGTGTCCCTCGGGTCGCAGATTTGCCTACGGCTTCCTTCAGACCCCGTCTCACGGCGACGCCCTTGCCCTCAGCTATCGGTTGGCCTGCACTGTGCGCAGGCACAGGGTGTGATCAACCTCCGTAGGAGACTTTCACTCCCCAGTCAACGCCCATGCCGGGCGTACAAAAGTAAGCGCCGGCGTGGGTGCACGCCGGCGCCTTGATTAACTCATGCACATTAGAATCAAGAGAGGAACATCGGCATGCCCTCGATCTTCCGGATCCTGGGGCGGTAGTTCTCAGAATCGTAGAGAGCAGCCACGTCTACGCGTTTCACCCCCTCACGTGTCAGGGTCAATGGAACATGTGTATACAATCCATTGCGAAGTGCGACCATGCCGCCGGTCGTCCCGCTTACAGCAAGATCAGCGGCCATCGTGGCGTAGTTGAAGGCGACCATTAAGTCTAACGAATCCGGGCTTCCCGATCGCATCAGGTATGCCACCTGCTGGTAGATTATGTTCTCACCTGTCGATTCGCGGATCAAGTCTCCCAGGACAGCGCCCACGCCACCGAGCTTTTTGTGGCCAAAGGCATCTTCCCGGCCACGCAAGACCATATCGCCACCCAGCGTTGTAGCCCCCTCCGAGATCGTCATCATGGCATAGTTGCTCGGGTTGTTGGCCTTATCCTCGATCAGGAAGCGGGCGACCAGCTCGGGATCGAAGGGCACCTCGGTAATCAAAGCCCGATCAACCCCGGCCAGGTAGGCTGCGACGAGCGATGTCTCCCCGCTGTAGCGCCCAAAGAGCTCGATGATCGCAATGCGCTCGTGGGAGCCTGCGCTCGTTCGCAGGTTATGGATGAAACCCACGCTGCGAGTGACTGCAGTCGAGAACCCAATGCAGTAATCCGTTCCATAGACATCGTTATCCATCGTCTTCGGGATGGCAACGACCGGGATGCCCTCATCGTGGAGGCGTAGGGCATAGGAAAGCGTATCATCACCCCCGATCGGAATCAGTGTATCGATGCCCAATTTCTCAATCACGCGCAGGACATGCGGTGTGAAATCTTGATCTCCATCGCCTTCGATCTGATCTCGCAGGAAGCCCGGGACCCGGTCCAGGTGGACCTTGCTGGGATTGGTACGGGAGGTATGCAGGAATGTACCGCCGGTCCGATCAATCGTGCGCACGCGCTGGAAATCGAGATTTTCGGAATTCGCAGCGATCGATTCAGCACTATCGGGTTCGCATTCGAGCAGCCCCGCCCAGCCTTTACGGATGCCGAGCACTTGATGCCCGTCATCCAGAACTCGGGTGACGACAGCCTTGATGCATGGATTTAATCCGGGGACGTCCCCGCCTCCGGTCAGGATCCCGATCCTCATCTGATTTTCTCTCCTGGTTCAGGGGTTTTTCGAACCAAACTAACGCGCAAGGATATACGCCATATCGTAGAATTCGAGATTGACCTTGCGGGCTTTGCTGACAACTTCCTCCAGGTCGCGCAGCACCAGCGAGCGCCCCTCTAGGCCGACCATCTTACCTGTCTCACCTGCCAGCAAAGCCTCCACCGCGCGTACGCCCATGCGCGTGGCAAGCATACGATCGAACGCGGAGGGAATACCACCCCGGGGGACATGCCCCAGGATGGTAACCCGGGTTTCAAAGCCTACTTCGCCTTCTTCCAGGGCTTGCTTGACTTGATCGGGGGTGTACGATGCTCCCTCAGCCATGATGATGATGGCATGCGTCTTTCCGCGCTTATACGCTTGCTCGATCCGCGTCGGTATCTCTTCCAGCGGGATCTCCTTTTCCGGGATGATCACCACTTCAGCCCCACAAATGACACCCGTGATGAGGGCCAGGTAGCCGCATTGCCGCCCCATTGTCACAACCAGAAAAGCCCGCTGATGTGAGGAGGCCGTGTCGCGTAGTTTGTCCACCGCCTCCATCGTCGTGTTCAGTGCGGTATCGACGCCTAACGCCATATCTGTGCCCCAAATGTCGTTATCGATAGAGGCGGGTATGCCGATCGCCGGTACGCCCATCTCAGTCAGCACACGCGTGCCGCGCATCGTGCCATCCCCCCCGATGACAACCATCGCATCGATGCCCGATTCGTTCAGCTCGCGCAGGGCCTGGCGTTGACCTTTGGGTTCATGGAATTCGGGGCAGCGTGCCGTTCTTAGAAACGTGCCGCCCCTCTGTAATATCCCGCCAACATCCCGGGCGCGTAAGTTTTGCATCTCGCCCCGGATGAGGCCATCGAAACCCTCCTGGATCCCGATAACATCCAGCTCGTGATAAAGTGCAGACCGAACGGTCGCGCGTATACAGGGATTGATCCCAGGTGCATCACCACCCGATGTGAGCACTCCAAGTGTTTTGATTTTCATTGGATCCTCAAGGGTTCTATGCGTATCGATCGCTCTCCGAGCAACTCCACAAGTTGAGCATGGAGCTCAGGACTATAACCGGTCGTTGAATGTGGAAAGTCCATATGATAACGCCGCGAGGCCTCAAAGAGAAGTAAGGCGAAGTGGTCCTCTCCGGGATAGGAATTCAGCAGTCCATGCACCCGGCGCAAGCGTCGGGCATCCCGCTTCCGGTCGCCGGTTGAATTGAGCATGATGGTAATCATGCGAACACCGATCGAGGCCCCGCCCTCCTCCAGGACAACGGGTTTCTCATCTCGCATGATCCGCTCTGGATAACTTACGGAAGCAGGCTCCTCATCGGGGATGATCATCGCTGCCAGGGTAGGTGATGCATCGTTTTCCCGGGATTCCACCAACTGCTCTACGGCATGCACATCGGAGGCTGGCTTCTGGGTCACGGGCGGCAGCCCAGTACCTTCTTCCGACGGGTTTTCGACGACTGGCCCTACACCAATGTCCAATGGCTCGTCTTCAACCAGTCGATCCACGAAGGCAGTCACAGGCTCTTCGGGTA
>DAOUEJ010000062.1:0-8533 GCA_034430615.1 Anaerolineales bacterium
TAGAGAGAAGATTCCCAGCCTCAGGCCTGCAAAGCTCCCTCATCCGCCCTTGTTCCTTCACTTTTTTTCAAAGGCTGGTCATCCAGATTCTTGAGGAGGCAGTCCGCTTGAATCGCTAAACTTCCGGCTACAACAATTAGAGGCAACAGCTCTAGCGTCCCTAACTATATGAGAACTTCTGCAACCAACGAGACACCCTCTAAGCCTTCATCGGGCACATGGCATGTCGAGTTACACCAGAGCGACAGCGATTAAGCGTGGGCAATTCTCAATTGCAATCGAGCAAGCCGTAGTTAGGATGGTGATTTCGGAAGTCTTGCGTTTAAGGCACTTGCCCAAGGACAAAGCCTGACCTACCAGCTCGAAGGCCGAGCCAAAGTTGGGCGATGCCGACCATTTGGCTGCGAAATCCTCCTAAACTGATATATACTTAGGCATAATACTATATCGAGTATGTATTTTCGGGAGGGATCTTGTCCGTAAGGCATGTCATGCTCGCCCTTCTTGATCACGCCCCCACTTATGGCTACCAGCTTCGTGGATTGATGGAGGCTACTCTGGGCGATCCCTGGGTGGTCAATATTGGTCAGATCTACAGCACGCTATCACGACTTGAGCGAGACGGTATGGTGATACGTCAACCCGGGGTGAAGGTTGATGTTGAGGACCGTACAGTCTATGAAATAACTGGAACGGGAAAAGCCGAGCTGGGTCAGTGGTTCCGGCAACCCCTCTCCAGGGATTACCGTCTACGTGATATGGTCTACGCCAAGCTCGTGCTCAGTCATCTTTCGGGTTCGGTTTCTACCGAGGAGGTGCTCCAAGCCCAGCGGCGCCAACTCCTGAACGAAATGCATGAAGTGACGCGCATGCGCGCGGAAGCTGAATCCAAAAGTGATCTCCCCTGGGTTCTGCTGCTTGAGAGTGCTGTCATGCACCTAGAAGCTGATCTTAGATGGTTAGAAGTGTGTGAGGCCAGATTGGAAGATCTCGATACCCTCCCCCCGCCCCAATTTAAAGGTCGGCCGAGAGGACGACCCCCAAAGAAGAAATAGAGGGATTGAGCGTTCCTAAAATGAGGAGGAAGCGATGAATCCGGAAACCGAACCGGTGATCATCACAAGCCATCTTACGAAAATCTATGTTGACGGAACCGAGCTCCGTGCTCTTGATGATGTGAGCCTGACGATCCATGAGGGCGAATTCATGGCCATCATGGGCCCATCGGGATCTGGCAAGTCTACGCTCCTTAACCTGATGGGCACGTTGGATACGCCAACCTCCGGGGAGATCGTTGTTAACGGCATCAATATCAGAACACTTTCGGGAAACGCTCTAGCCGATTTCCGCCGCGAGAACATCGGTTTCATCTTTCAGTTGTTCAATCTTGTACCAACTCTATCGGCCATAGAAAATGTGATGCTCCCACTGATTCCTTATCAGCGCGGCATATCCTTCAAGCTCCATACCCGCGCACGCGAATTGCTGGAGGCTGTCAGCCTGGACCACCGGCTCGACCATCTTCCCGGTCAATTGTCAGGGGGCGAGCAGCAAAGAGTGGCCATTGCGCGGGCTTTGGTGAATGAACCCCGGATTATCCTCGCTGACGAGCCTACAGGGAACGTGGACACAAAAGCTGGTGATGAGGTCATGGAGCTGCTTGAGAGAGTGCGAGAGGAGTGGAATCAGACAGTAGTTGTGGTGACCCATAGCCCCCGTGTCGCCGCCTATGCCGAACGGGTCTGCTTCCTCAAAGATGGAGCCATCGCGGATGAGAGTTATCTGGAAGATAGAGGCGATTTGGAACTCCTCTGGTCCTAGATCGGGATCGGCTGAGTCCCTTTCGACCAGACGGCAATGATGATCAGAAGCGCGTCATTCGAAGCCGGACCATAGGGTTGGCATATGATCGCCCATCTGTGGAAATCTATCAATAGACGAGGCATCCGAAGTCTCTTGCTCCTGCTTGTTATCTTAATTGTGAGTGCCGCCTTCGGGTTACTTCTCTCGGCTGCTCAAACCAGCAAGGTTACGGTCGATCAGGACCTTGCCAAGTACTGGCGGACGACCTATGACATCTTGGTTAGGCCACCAGGTTCAAAGAGCGCTGTTGAAGAGGCTTATGACCTTGTCGAGCCCAATCATATTTCCGGGATTTGGGGCGGCATCACCTTTGAGCAGTTCAATCGAATCAAGGACATACCTGGAATTGAGGTGGCCGCGCCGATCGCAATGATTGGCTATATACAGGGCTATGCATATGGAGAGAGTATGGACCTGCCACCTGATCCGGCGGCTTATGTCCTGGACCAAGTAGCGATCGTAAATGATGGAGCCCAAATATCTGCGGTGGAGGGTTTCCCGCAACGAACCTACTACTACTATGACCCCAGTAACCGGGATCTCCCGCCGACAGATTACAACAGGATTCTTCGCGAAGGTGGGATCGTTCCTTTGGACCGTCCTACCGTTGGCGGTTCTGTGTTCTTCCCATTCTTACTGGCGGCGATCGATCCCACCCAAGAGGCAAGCTTGATCGGACTTGATGAAGCTTTAGTGGAGGGCAAATATCTTTCCGGTGAGGAACCCCTCGACCACCCCGATATGATCCCCTTTGAACCAGACATCGGTCCTCAATTGCCCTCAATGAATCTACCGATCCTGATCAACTCCACAAATTATGTGGATTTGATCCTTCGTGCAGAGTTGAAGCGTGTTGAGTTGCCGCCTGAGGTTGCCAACTTGGAAGATGTCATCGCCTGGGGAGGCAACAGCTATTTGGAGAGTTTACCCGAGGAAGAGATTGGTCAAACGGAGATCGACGGCGCCACCCTTCATAGGCGTATGCTTGACCTCATAAGATCGGAAGCTTACCTCTTGGGCATCGGTGGAGCGATCGGCAATCCCAGCCCGCTGCTTTATTCCGAAGAAGAGTTCCCCTTTGAATATGATGGGCTGACCCTCACCATCAACCCACCTTCAGATCAGTCAGGGACTTTACCGACGGCGTATCGCTCATCCCTGGGCCAAGGAGAGATTCCTTTCAACGCCATTGGTTTTTGGAATATCGTAGGGGTTTTTGACATCGAGAGACTTCCGACGTTTGAGGACATTACACTGGTACCCCTGGAAACGTACTTCCCCCCAACGACAACTCTTCTCTATGATGAACATAGCAACCCTATCGAACCTACGATCATAAAACCTACGATGAACCCGAACGGATACATTCAAAACCCACCGCTGGTCCTGACGACGATGAATGCGGCTCGTGAAATTGTTGGGGAATCATCCATAAGCGCCATTCGGATCCGTGTGGCGGATATCGACCGGCTTTCGCCAGAATCCCAGGCCAGGATCGAGGCAGTTGCAAGCCAGATCGTTGAGCTTACGGGCTTGGATGTCGATGTGGTTGTGGGTTCTTCACCGCGGCGTGTGCTGGTCCATGTACCCGGTATTGGCTACGTCGAGGAGCTCTGGATCCAGAAGGGTATTAATCTCGCATTCGGCAGGGAAATTGAAAACATAAACCTTGTCTTCTTTGGGCTCATCCTCTCTGTATGCGCGTTGAATGTGCTGAACACCGGATTGATAAGCACCCTGGGCAGGCGGAGGGAAACCGCCCTGCAGAAAGCTCTTGGTTGGCGATCCTCGACGGTGTTTTGGGGAACTCTCTTCGAGATGGGGACGATTGGATTGGCCGCCGGCGGACTCGGAGCGGCCCTGGCGTGGAGCCTTGCCCAGGTGTTGAAGCTGGAGCTTCCGGTGAGTAGAGCTGCGTTGATTGTGCCGTTAGGTGTGGCTCTATGTTTATTGGGCGGACTGACACCAGCGATGATTTCCGCGAGAACACCTCCCGCAGTAGCCCTTCAAGAGGGAGATGTGTACGCAACGAAGCGGCGGCATAAGGGGAGCTTCTCAATGTTTACATACGCGCTACGAGCTCTCATGCGGGGGCGTGTGCGATCTGCGCTTGTAATCGCCACCATGACACTATCCTCGCTTCTGCTGACAATCTTCCTGGCAGCAACGCTCGGTCTGAGAGGTTATTTGAACGGGACGATTCTCGGTGAATATCTCCTTCTTCACATTGAAAGTTACCATTATTTGATGGCAGGGGTGTGCCTTTTAGTAGCGGGAGTGACTACTGCTGACGCGCTGCTGGTATCCACCATGGAACGGAGGCGGGAAATTGGAGTGCTGAAGGCAGTAGGATGGCACAGCAGGACGATCTTCATGTTGTTCTTGAGCGAGGCTGGGTTGATGGGTCTATTAGGAGGCATAGGTGGAGCCATCACTGGCGCCGGGCTAATGCTAGCCATAGGAGGAAACTTATCCATAAGTCTCGGTACAGCCTCCACAACGGGAGTTCTAGTTCCTTTGATTGTTGGTTTGCTTTCCGCTGTTTACCCAGGAGTGATTGCATCTCAGACAGCTCCGGCTGAAACAATGCGGTACGAATAGTGTCACTGGAAGTAGCGGAGGGAAGGGGTTTGCTCTCCTATGTAGTTCGATCAATCCGAGCCCGTGGCATTCGCAGCCTTTTACTTGTCCTTGGCGTGCTCTTGGTGAGTGTATCCTTCGGGTTGCTGCTCTCTACTGTCGAAACCGTTCAAGTCACTGTAGATGGTGACCTGGCCGAGTACTGGCGTACTACCTATGACATCCTGGTGCGGCCTCCGGGCTCCCGCTCAGCAATCGAGGAGAAATATGGACTGGTACAGGCCAACCATCTGAGTGGCATTTTCGGCGGGATCACATACGAGCAATACGAGGCAATCAAGAGGATCCCAGGAGTGGAAATCGCCGCGCCGATCGCCATGCTTTCTTACCTTAACCTAGACATCCCCTTCGGAATCGAACGCCCGGTGTCCCTTAATGAGTCGGGGTTCTACCACGTCGAAGTAAGCCTGCTCGTGGATGATGGGTTGAGCACCCACCAGAGGCTTCTTCGAGAATATCTGCTGTGTCTACCACAAGAAGCAGTGCCCGAAGAGGAAATCCTGAGTGACTTCAACAAGTTGGGATGGCAGATCGTCCCGTGTCCATCATCCCAAGATGGGGGGGCCTGGGTTCCCCTCCATTACACGATACCAGCACTGTTGGCTGCAGTAGATCCAAACCGAGAAGCTGAGCTCATCGGACTGGACAAAGCCGTCACTATACGACAATACTTCGAGAACGAAATAGTCGGTGAATATCTCCCTCCTCGCAGCCTGTATTCAATTAACGTGGATGGATTGATTGCCCGCCCCTATGTAATCCCCATTCTCATGAATATCCATAGCTATGTCAGTGCCGAAATCGACGCGAAGGTCTTTCGCTACAATCTGATCGCCAATGATGAGACCATCCAGGAGGTCTTGGGTCTTGGCGGAGAACAGTATCTGGAGGGATTTCCTTCTACGCAGGTTGGCGCGACAACTTACACAAACGAGGAAATCTACAAGTGGATCCCGCATTGGGAGAGCAGACCTCTGAATGCATGGACGGAAGATACAGGTTTTCGTGGATTATTTTACGCTCCCCTTTTCAATACCGTTATGCCGACATCGCCGGCGTACAGCGAAATCCAGGTTGAGTGGACTGTATCTCCACCCGTCCTCGAGGCCAGGCCTATCGGCATCTTGGCAGAAAATGACTGGAGATTCGAGCAAACACCGGAGATCAAGTTCCGAGAAACCATAACATCGAATCTAGAGAATGCTGAAGATGATGTTCCATTGCTGGTCAACGGCATGATCGTCGGTGGATTTGACATTGAAAGGCTGCCTTCTCAGGACGAGGAATTGACTTATGTTCCACTAGAGACCTACTATCCTCCGAGTGTGACTCTCCGCTACGAAGAGAGCGGCTCCCCACTGGAACAACCCATCAAGATCCAACCCACGCTCAATCCGTTAGGTTACATTCAGCGCCCGCCTATGTTGCTCACCACTCTGGAGTCCGCAAGGCTGTTCAATCCCGTTGACCCCATCAGCGCGATTCGCATCAGGGTGGGCGGCATTGATCGGTATAGCCCTGAAGCGCAGGAACGGATCGAGGCCATTGCAGGCGAGATCGTCGACGCCACCGGTCTCGATGTGGATGTGGTTGCCGGGTCCTCGCCACGCACAGTGCTGGTGCATCTCCCCGGCTACGGAGAGATCGCGCCGATGGGTTACGTTGAAGAACAATGGATACAAAAGGGCGTGAACTTGTCCATCGGACAGCAGGTTAAGCGGGTCAACGTGCTGCTCTTCGGTGCCATGCTCTCTGTCGGAGGTCTTTTCATCCTTAACACCTACCTAACGAGTGCCCTCAGTCGTCAGCGCGAGATCTCACTCCAAAAAGCACTGGGGTGGCGTTCCTCGACGGTGGTTTTAGGGTGTGTGACCGAGACGGCGCTTATTGGGTGTTTGACCGGAATCCTTGCGATTCTGCTGACCATCGCGTTGCAGACCGTCTTCCGAATGGGGATTGTTACGCCCAGAGTGGTCCTCATCCTGCCGGTCGCGGTTGGTCTCTGCCTTGCCGGAGGTCTTATCCCGGCGTGGATCTCGAGCCGCGTGGCTCCAGCAAGGGGAACGCGCCAGGGTGAGGTTTCCGGAGGAGGTGCAATATTCCATGGCCCAACGTCCCTCTTATGCTATGCACTACGTTCGATGGCCCGAAGAAGGATTCGTATGCTGGTTGTTGGGGGGACGATGAGCATGGCTGCCGCGCTCCTCACTATTTTCTTGGCCGGCACATTGGGTTTGCGCGGCTATCTGGCCGGCACATTGCTTGGGGATTACATCATCCTGCACGTACAGAGTTACCACTACCTGATGGCCGTGGTATGCCTTCTCGTTGGGGGAATTGCCACGATGGATGCTCTATTGGTTTCGGCAATAGAGAGGCGGCAGGAAATTGGGATCCTGAAGGCGCTGGGTTGGCGTGATTCCGCGGTGTTCCAGCTTTTCCTGATCGAGGGCGTAGTACTGGGAGCTGTAGGCGCGCTGGTTGGAATTGCGGTGAGTTTAGCGACCACACTCTCCTTACAGGAAAATCCTACGGGCCATCACCTCGCCATTATCCTGGCAATTGGG
Source organism: Anaerolineales bacterium (assembly GCA_034430615.1). Lineage (GTDB taxonomy): Bacteria > Chloroflexota > Anaerolineae > Anaerolineales > E44-bin32 > E44-bin32. The sequence goes on from DAOUEJ010000062.1 coordinate 7,071, forward strand.
TTGTTGGTGCCGACCATCATTGGCGGATTGTCTGCTCTCATGCCTGCTCGGATGGCGGCATCCTTCTCTGCGGCTGAGGCGCTACGTCATGAATAGGTCTTAGCAAGGGTTAGGTCAAGTCCTACGGCACCTCCACCCCCACTCGATGGATTAACTACCCATTCTCCATCAAAGTCTTAGTTGCCGCCCGCGGCTCAGAGCCGAACCATACGGCAGCCAATCCCCTAGTCGCTCCTTAGAGTAGCGTCCACGAGGGATGTTCTATGACGTTGCTGCTTTGTCGAATTCTATTTTTCGGTCACTCCAGGTTGTAATACTTTTCCTGGCCAGGGTAATGTATTAATGAAGTGCAAACATCAAATTCGCGGATCCATAATGTCAAATGTGCTTGAAATCTTTGGTTCGGAATTATCTTCAAAGCCGGAAATCACGACAGTGACCGCATCCCTCACTGAAGGATTCGATGATTATTTCTCTCGGCTTTATGCCTATGCTATCTATCGCCTACAGGACCCTGTCATCGCTGATGAGATCGTCTCCATGACCTTTGCTGCTGCCCTATCTCGGTCTGACCAGTTTGACCCAACCATAGGGTCCATGGATGCATGGCTATTTGGCATTGCGCGAAACGTAATTAGGAAGCATTTACGTACACGTCGGATTCGAGTTTTGATCTCACTCGATTCTTTCTCGTCCCATCCCGGATCATCACAGCGTTGGGTTGAGGATGTCGCTGCCGAGAACCAACTTCTTGCAGAATTGCTTTCGCGAGTCGGGAACTTGCCCGAACGAGAGCGAGAAATATTGTCCCTAAAATTTGGTGCCGAAATGACCAACCGAGATATTGCCGAAATTATGGGTCTGACACAGAGCAATGTTGGGGTCATTCTGTACCGCACACTCCGCCACCTGAGAGATCAAATGCATGAGGGGGCTGGGGATGAATAATCAAAAACCTTCAATGGAAGATGTAGACCTCTTCAATCATCAGCTTGATCAACTCATCAGGACCCACCATCTTCCAACGGAAGAAATGGACTCCGTCCACCGAGAAATGCTAGGGCTTGCACAAGCGCTATCACATAAACCTTTCATATCACCCAGCAACGTGCAAGTGGTGGTGAGAAAACTGGTAACCCAAGAATCAGTTCCATCGTCATCAAAGGTCATTTCGAAACGCAAACTTTTGGCCTTGGGTCTACTGCTCCCGATTGCCGCCTTCATAGTGGCTTGTGCTGTGTCTCCCACGATAAGGACACGTACGAGGGAGGTCCTGCTCCAAATTGGAAATCTTATCTTCACAAATAAACCTACCAATGCGCAGCGAGCAGAGCCTTACATGAACACTCCTTGGCCCACACCCCTGATAGAAGAGACGATTGATCCACAACGCTGGGCTGCGCTCACACAAGAAGAGGCCAACCGCCTGGTGGGCTTTCAGGTTCTCGTGCCACACGATGTGC
>DAOUEJ010000063.1:0-4178 GCA_034430615.1 Anaerolineales bacterium
CTGGCCTGCTGCAACCTCTTCGTGCTGGACCTTACGATCCGAAGCAGCAGGTAAAATGTGATTGGAATGCTCCCCAACACCAGTAGGAGGGTGAAGAGCGGACGAGAATTGAAACGGGTGTCTAAGAAGAGGCCGCCACCCAGTGCTGCCAGAATTACGATAATAATGAGGCAGCCCACCTGTACCAAAACCCCCGCTATCGCCAGAGCCAGTGGGCCTGGCTGAGATTCCTGCGTGGGGGGTCTGCCGGCCTCACCCATAGTTCGAGAATTGTATCACAAGCGATTTAGAGGGTCAAAAAATTAGACCCGAGTTGTCCACTTAGAACAGGCTCAAGGCGCTGGTGATCGACCAATCGAGCCATGGCGCACTTGCCGTGCCAAGCACAAGAATGGCGATCACGCATCCGACCAGGACCAGTGCATACGTTCTCGGGACGACGATGGGCTGATCCTCCTGCTCTGAACGGTATAGATAGATCACTTTCAGAACGGTCATGTAGTAGTACAGACCAACGATGGCGTTCAGGACACCGACAAACGCCAGCCAGATCCAGCCGCTTTCAACCGCAGCGGCAAAGACGTAGAACTTGGCCACGAACCCCGCCAGCGGTGGCATACCGCTCAAGGAGAGAAAGGTCACCAGCAGGACCAGCGCCAGGCCTGGCGATCGGCGGCTCAGGCCAGCATAATCGGCGATCTCCTCCGAGCCTGTGCTGCGGGAGAATAATATGACCACAGCGAAAGCCGCCAGGTTGGTCACGACATAGGTGATCAGGTAGAAAACCAGGCTTGCCGCCCCGAATGAACTCAATGCCACCAGGCCGATCAGGGCGTATCCCGCATGCGCGATCGAAGAGTACGCGAGCAGCCGTTTGATGTTCGTCTGCGCAAGGGCCAGCAAATTGCCAAGCGTCATCGTCGCCGTGGCCATGATCGCCAGTAACAGGGTCCACTCGGTTTCAATCACCGGGAACACGGCCAGCATGAAGCGCACCAGGACAGCGAAACCCGCCGCCTTGGAAGCGGTCGAGATATAGGCTGTGATCGGTGTCGGGGCACCCTCGTAAACGTCCGGCGCCCAGAAGTGGAAGGGCACGATCGACGCTTTGAACCCGAACCCAACCAGGACAAGCACGGCCATCCCCGCCACCAGCAAGGGCGAATAGGCACCCTCCAGCATCCCACTGGCAAGCGCATAGATGTTCGTCTCCCCAGTGAAGCCGTACAGCAAGCTGAAGCCGTAGAGCATGACCGCCGAGGCAACCGCACCGAAAAGGAAATACTTCAAACCCGACTCGGTCGATTTTTCATCGTCCTTCAGGAATCCTGCCAGGATATAGAGCGGGATCGAGGTCGTCTCAATTGCCAGGAAGAGCATGATCAGATCCGCAGAAGCGGACATCAGCGTCATGCCAAGCGTGGTCACGACGAGCAATGCAAAGTACTCGCCCCGGTCGGCAAGGTCCTCGACTCCTGTCGAGATCAAGGCAGTGACCGCAGCCGCGAACTGGAAGAGCAAGGCAAACGCAAATGCGATCCAATCATGCCGGAGCATGCCGCCGAAGACCAGAATATCGCCGGTATCCGGGCGTGCGTAGAGAACGGTCAGTACGAGCGTGATCGTCAAACCCAGTGCCGTCAACCAGCCGAAGACGGCTGCCCGGCGGCGGCGCATAGTAAGATCGATGATCAGGATCAAACCCGCGAGCACAAGCAGCAGGATTTCAGGCAGGATCGCAAGCATGGACGTGGGGGTGAATGCGCCTCCAGTCACTTAGGCACCTCCCAGCAAGGACAGGACGGTTTGGGCGCCCGATTGGACCAGTGGTGCCATGATTCCCGGGTAAACACCCACGATAATCAGGATCGATGTCAAGATGACCAGTGCGATCTTGTCCTGGAGCTTGAGCTCCGAGATGTGCCCGACAAATTCCTCCGGCATTTCGCCGAAGAAGACCCGGCCGATGACACGCATGATGTAGCCAGCCGTGATGACAATCGAGATGGCGGCGATGATCGCCAGGATGGGTTGCGCCTGCCATAATCCCATGAAAATCGGGAACTCGGCGATGAAACCCGAGAGGCCTGGCATGCCCATCGAGACCAACCCACCGACGATGAAGGCGATCCCCGCCAGCGGCATGACCTTGATGAAACCGCCCAATTTCGGGATATCACGCGTGTGCGCCCGGTCGTAGACCATGCCTACGACAGCGAAGAAGAGAGCCGTCATCACACCGTGCGAGAACATCTGGATCCCGGCGCCCGTCAATCCATCCTTGTTCAGGGTGGCAAATCCGAGCAGGACAAGACCCATATGGGACACGGACGAGAAGCCGATAACGTACTTAAAGTCGGACTGAACCGAGGCGATGAAGGCCCCATATACTACGTTCACCGTGGCCAGGACGAGCACAAGCGGTGCCCAGAATTTTGCACCCTCAGGCAGGAGCATGATCCCGACCCGCAGTGAGGCGAATGCGCCGAGCTTCATCAGGACGCCGGCGTGAAACATCGAAACGGCCGTAGGCGCGGCAACGTGGCCATCCGGTGACCAGTTGTGCACAGGAAAGATACCGCCCAAAACAGCAAAACCGAAGAAAACAAATGGGAACCAGAAGCGCTGGAAGGCCACCGAGAACCCGGCTGATTCCAGATCGAGCAAGCCGAAGGAGGTCGCTCCGGAGGCATAGTACATCGCCAGGCCACCGACCAGTGCGATGACCGACCCGATGAACAGATACAGGGTCAGCTTCATGGCGGCGTACTCCCGGGTCACCTTCCAACCCCAGATTGAGATCAGAAGGTACATCGGGAAGACAGCGATCTCGTAGAAGAAAAACAGATGGAACAGGTCCAGCGCGACAAAGACACCAAAGACGCCCGTAGCGAGGATGAATAGGAAAGCAAAAAATTCACGCGGTCGGTCATCGATCCCCCACGACACCAACACACCGGTGAAAATCACCACTCCGGTCAGCAGGACGAGCGGCAGATTCATCCCGTCGACGCCGACATGAAAGTACACACCGAGTCTCGGGATCCAGGGGTATCGTTCCACCAATTGATAACCGCCAACAGCCTGATCGTAGGAGAAGTAAGCCCAGAGTGATAATCCCAGGGCGATCGTCGCTCCGGTGAGCGCAGTGATCCGGATCGCCCGGTGGCGATCGGCCGGGAAAAACAGGAGCGCAACCCCGAAGACGATCGGCGTGAAGATGATGATGCTAAGAACTGGAAAGGCCATAGTTTGCTCTCTTAAGCCGGCTGCTCATGAAAATACAGGCGCGTTCACCAGGGCAGACCGGCTCCTTCATCCGAATAATCTCAGCACGGTCAGGTTGATGACGTTCAGGATCCAGGCCGGCCAGACCCCAATGACAAGCATGAGGAGCATCAGGGGTGCCATCGCCAGCACCTCACGCTGGTTGATCTCCAGGTTGTGACCCAGCCATTTTTCGTTCAAGGGGCCATGCAGTACTTTGGCAATACCTTTCAGGATGTAGGCCCCGGTGATCAACAATCCCAGCATGGAGATCGCCGTGAAGAGGGTGAAAATCGGCCACACACCCCTTACAACCATGAATTCAGAGATGAAGCCGTTTAACCCGGGCAGCCCGAGCGACGCCATGCCGGTAAAGATCAGGATCCCACCGTAGATCGGGGCCAGTGGGAACAATCCACCCAACTGCTCGAGATCACGGGTGTGAGCACGCTCATAGATCACACCCACCAGCAGGAACATGCCAGCAGCCGAAAGCCCGTGGTTAAACATCTGCAGCACAGCCCCGTTCAACGCAATGACGGCATCCTGCGCGTGCATCGTGCCCTGGGCATACGCAGCTGCGGCGATTCCCAGCACAACGAAGCCCATGTGGTTGACCGAAGAATAGGCGACAAGGCGCTTGAAATCATTCTGCCCCCAGGAAGCGAAGGCGCCCATCACGATCGCCAGCGTGGCCAGCAGGGCCAGCACACCCGCGAATTCCTTCGCTTCGGCCGGGTAGAGCGGGAGCACCAGACGCAGGAAACCGTAAGCACCAAGCTTTAGGAGTACGCCGGCCAGGATCATCGAGCCCGCCGTCGGAGCCTCCGTGTGGGCATCCGGCAGCCAGGTATGGAACGGCCAGACCGGCACCTTGATCGCAAAGGCGATGACGAAGGCCCAGAACGCAA
>DAOUEJ010000064.1:0-2514 GCA_034430615.1 Anaerolineales bacterium
CATGCTCGTGTGTATCGTGTACGCCATGCTCCATGCCGTGGATCACCGAGCCAGAGCCCAGGAAGAGCAGCCCCTTGAAGAAGGCGTGCGTGATCAGGTGAAAGGCGGCGGCGACGAAGGCTCCGATTCCGACCGCAGCTACCATATAGCCCAGCTGTGAGATCGTCGAGTAGGCCAGCACGCGTTTGACGTCATTTTGCGCCACGGCGATCGTCGCCGCGAAGAGCGCCGTAAATCCGCCGATGGTGGCAATGACGACCATCGTCGGCGTCAGGCCCTGGCCTTCAACCCAGCCGGCCGTGATCAGTGGGAAGAAGCGCACAACCAGGTAGACACCGGCCGAGACCATGGTCGCGGCGTGGATCATGGCCGAGACTGGTGTTGGGCCTTCCATCGCGTCCGGCAGCCACACATGCAGTGGGAATTGAGCCGATTTGCCGACCGTGCCGATGAAGATCAAGAGGCCAATTAACCCGGCCGTCGAGAGCGCCGGGATGACGGAGGGCGTGTGCGTAAGCACGTCGAGTACGTGCTCATTGAACAGGATCTCACGGAAGTTGAGAGTCCCAGTGGCTGAATAAAGGTATGCCAAGCCGAGCAGCATGAACACATCACCGACGCGGGTCGTCATGAAGGCCTTAATCATCGCATCACGAGCGGACGGCTTGCCGTACCAGAAGCCGATCAGCAGATACGAACACAGGCCCATAATCTCCCAGCCGATGTAGAGCAACAGAAGGTTGTCAGAGATTACCAGCGTGAGCATCCCAAAGGCGAAGAGCGAGATAAAGGCAAAGAAGCGGGCATACATCGGCTCGATGCCACCGCTGCGTGGCGGAAGCCCCGCCTTATCTTCGCTGTCGCGCGGCTTTCCAAAGTTGTGATAGCCGATGCTGTAGATGAAGATCATCAAGCAGGTCCAGGCAACGAAGAAGAGCGTCAGGGCGCCGAGCGGGTCGATCAGAACCCCCATCTTCAACGCCGTATCACCCGTGGGCAGCCAGCTAAGTGAAATCTGGAAGGGGTGATGCCCCAGATCCTCGGTTGTGATGGCATTCCAGAACACAACCATCGAAAGCGCCCAGGAGATCAGCATCCCGCCGACAGCGAGGCTATGGCTGAGCCGGTTGCTCCGGTTTGCGCCCAGGATGATGGCGAAGAAAGCCAGGACGGGTGGGATCGGGATGAGCCAGATCAGGGTTTCGATGTGCATATTGCCTCGCCTACCACTTCAACATGTCGATCTCCTCCACCGCGACGGTTCTACGCTTGCGATAGAGTGAGATGATCAGCGCCAGGCCCACAGCTGCCTCCGAGGCCGCAACCGCAAACACGATCAAGGCAAATACCTGGCCGGAAATCCGCTCGGGTGTGATATAGCGCCAGAATGCGACCAGATTCAGGTTGACCGCGTTGAGCATGATCTCGATCGCCATCAGGATAGCGAGGGCGCTCCGCCGGGCGAGCGCACCGTACAAGCCCACACAGAACAAGAGGGCGGCGAAGATGATGTACCAGGAAAGCGGGATCATCGTTCCACCTCCCCTGATGGTGTGTCCTGCTTTGGCCAGGCGACGATGATCGATCCTATCATGGCTGCCAGGAGCAAGACCGACGCGATTTCGAAAGGAAGGATGAATTGATCAACGTCTACCAGCGCCTGCCCCAGGTCCTTTAAGATGGTTTCCTGCGTCCGGGCGATCAGGGGGGCGTCGATACCCAGCGATGGTGTTTGCGTGAAGATCACGACCAGACCGACCAGCAGCAGGATGGCTGCAACAGCCGCTCCCCACCAGACCTTGTTTTCCTGATGGGTCTGACGATGGACCGGGTCATGGGTGAGCATGACAACGATGATGATCATGATCGCGATCGCATCGATATAGATCGCTACCTGGACCACGGCAAGAAATCCTGCATTGAGCAGCACAAAGAGGATCGCAATCCCCCCCAACGTCAGGATCAACCACAACGCGCTGTGGACTATGGAGGGCGAAGTCACAGTCATTAAAGCTGCAATCAGTGTCAGGAGAGCAGCCACGAGGAAGGCAACTTGCATCAAGGTCAGCATCCAAACACTCTCATCTCATGCATTCTTCGACAACGATGCGCTGGCAGCCGGGGTAACTTGTCTCAGTGCCGCCTGCTTGCGTGCCGATCGGGCGTACATACCGAGCGCGATCAAGGTGATCGCGAAAACTGCTGCGCTGGCACCAAGATGAATGACCAGCCTGCTCAACTCAAACTCCTCGGCAACCTTTTCGGCAACAGAACTAAATATCAGGCTCAGCAAAGCCAGCGGTGTAATGAACTTCCAGTTCAACGCGTTCATCTGGTCGATGCGGATCCGAGGGAAGGAGCCCCTGATCCAGATTACAACAAAGTAGACCAGCGAGGTTTTGATCAGGAAATAGAGAAACCCCAGGAATGGGTAAAGCTCCGCCCACGGTCCCTGCCAGCCACCCAGGAAGAGCGTCGCCGTGAGCGCTGAGATCGTGAAGGCATGCAGGAATT
>DAOUEJ010000065.1:0-53449 GCA_034430615.1 Anaerolineales bacterium
ACGTCCGGGAACCCGAGCGAGCGCAGCAGCCGGTAGAGGTAGGCCTCGGCGTTCAACTGTGCCTGCTCCAGAATCCCATCTTCAAGGGCAGCTTTCTCCATTTCTTGCTCGGCCGCAATTCTCGCTGCCGATTCGAGCTGGATATCACCACGTCGGAATAGACCAACTTCCCGATCAAAGACGTAGGTCTTCTCGTTGTCGAGGGCTGTAATGAAGATCTCCGCTGCCGGGAGCTCGATGCGGACCCGGCCGGCGTCATCCACCTGAACATCATCCGCCCCGACTCGATCCAGGTCCACCCCGGCGATGATCGTGCCGTGTGCCACGAGCAGCAAGCGATCCCCGAACAAGAACCCGAAGGGCCCCTGGCCAGTCTCAGCGGTAATCACCTTCTCCACCGAATACTGCATGGTCTCCAAGCGTGCCAGAGCGCGTACTTCGTGCACAACCGTGATCGGGTCTGGCAAGATCGTGGGCGTTGGGTGCAGCAGTTGCGCGACCTGGGTTGAGATTTCGGAACGCAGGCCGACGATGGGTTCGGTGGCTCGCTGGAATCCACTGACGATGAAATAGGCGGCTATCGTGATCGCCAGGATCAAACCCAGCACCAGCAAATACACCGTTCTTTTAAGCATGCCCGTATTATATACCGAGAACGATGCTTGTGCCGGCTATGCTCCTCATCTAAACTCACAGGATGCATGTTGGCGCATTGGTGCTCGAACTCCACCTCCCGTGCTGCAGTTCGCTGAAGGAAAAACGCTCCCGTTTGAAACCCCTGCTGGCGCGTCTGCAGCGGGAGTTCAACCTCTCCTGCGCAGAAATCGGGGCGAATGACCAGCATAGAACCTCGCACATCGCCTGCGTCGTCGTTAGTAACGATAGCAGCCATGTCCAGAGCATGCTCGAGAATGTGCTGTCCTGGATTGAGCGCAACCGTCCCGACATGCAAATCGTCGATCATCAAATCTCGCTTTTATAACTTTCCATCAAGGAGGCATCATGGACCTTGGTTTGCAGGGTATGCGCGCGGTCGTCACTGCCACCTCGCGTAGCCTTGGCTAGGCTGCTGCGCTCACACTAGCTGAAAAAGGGGCACAGCTCGCGGTCTGCTCGCGGAGCGAGCAGACCAAGGAGTGTGCAAAGGAGATCGAGCAGACCGCCGGCCATCCTGTATTCGCACGATGTACCGACCTGACACGACCGGACGAGATCGATGATTTTATTGCCGCTGCCAGGGGGGATCTTGGCGGGATCGACATCCTGATCATCAACTGCGGAGGGCCGAAACCTGGATCCTTCCCTGATCTCGATCCTGGAGCTTGGAGGGAAGCGGTCGATCTGACGTTGATGAGTTGTGTCAACCTTTGTTACGCCGTCCTCCCCGCCATGCTCGAGCAGGGATCCGGTTCGATCATCACAACCCAGTCGTATTCGGTCAAACAGCCAATCGCAAATCTGGTGCTTTCAAATTCTGTCCGATTGGCTGTGATCGGATTGATGAAATCATTGGCAAACGAACTCGGGCCGCAGGGCATCCGCGTCAATTCCATCAACCCAGCCTGGACACGGACCGAGCTTGTAAACCAACTCATGCAGGATCGGGCAATGCGTTCGTGGCTCTCGTTCGCACAGGAAGAGAGCCGGATTACGAATTCAATCCCATTGAGGTGAATGGGCTCGGTAGAGGAGTTTGGTCGTACGATCGCCTGGCTGGCCTCACCCGCGGCCTCCTTCATCAACGGGCATGCACTGATGTTCGACGGTGGCGCAACCGCTGCCCCCCTCTAATACGAAGCTATGTTAAACAAGACCACGCAGCAAAGGCTGCGTGGTCTTGTTGAGAGAAACGCGGTTGCCAGCCAGCGATCCTACACGAATTGGGTTTTCCTACGCCGCAATGACTTCATCGATCTTCAAGCGGCGACGGACAAGGGTGCGCAGCCTGGAAGCCAGAAGGCTCGCGTGCACCGGCTTGATCAAGTAATCATCTGCCCCGGCATCTAATGAACGAGCGACACTCCCCGGTGAGCCCAGGGCGGAAAGGATCAGGATCGGGACCTGTGAAAACTCGCGAATGTGCTCGCAAACCTCCCAACCATCCATCCCGGGCATAAGCAGATCCAGGATGATCACATCTGGAGGCTGCAGCCGGCAGGCTTCGATCCCATCCTTACCATTGAATACGGCACGAATTTGGAAGTCCTGCCCGCGCAAGAGTGTCCGGAGCATGATTGCCAAATCTGGATCGTCGTCGATGAGAAGGACTTCTACAGCCATGGTCGCCACCCTTTCTATGGACCTATTATCATGGATATTGCTTGTTCTGAACCTTACAGCGTCCTTTCATCTGCAGCCGCACGGCACGTGCCTTGCATGGCATATAAGGACAAGCTATGATGGGCCACAAGATTGGATCTGAAGCAGGCGAGAATGTCAGACTTAGCTAAACCTAAACCAGAGCCGGTTGTTTGGTATTGTCCACAATGCGAGGCTCCCCTTCCCAGGGATGCCCGCGCTTGTCCGAACTGCGGCATCGACCTGGTCTTGCTCTCACTGCTTGGCGAAAAATCTTTCCTCGATGGCCTGCCAAAATTTGCGCCGATGGATACGACTCCTCAATGGCTCGTCCCTCGCATCGGCAACTTCCTGATCCAACAAAAAGTGATCGACGAAGCGCAGTTGGAGCAGGCTCTGCAGGTGCAGAAAGATGCTTCCGGTAAGGGCGAACGGCAGCTTCTTGGCCAAACACTGCTTCATCTTGGATACATCGATCGCGAGACCCTCGATCACGCAGTAACGCAGCAAATCGTCGAACTACACGCTGCTCTGCAGGAATCAAACCGCACGTTGCAGCAGCGGGTAAATGAACGCACGAAGGAACTGCGCCACGCGTTGGAACGGCTAACGGAGATCAACCAGGTCAAGGCCAATCTCATCTCCAACATCTCGCACGAACTGCGCACCCCACTAGCCCACATCAAGGGCTATGTTGAGCTGCTGGCCGATGGCGAATTGGGCGACCTGGCTCAGGAGCAAGCGGATGCGGTTCAGGTCATGCGCCGGGCGACGATCCGGCTTGGGAGCCTTATTGAAGATCTGATCGAGTTCTCAACTGCTGCTCGCGAAGGGCTGACCCTGCGTCTCGCGCCTGCCTCCGCAAAGAGCTTGATCGCCAACGCACTCGAGCGTTCACAAGCGAAGGCCGAGAAGGCAGGGGTAACGCTTAAACTAGAGTGTGAGGCAGATCTGCCAATGGTGCAGGTTGATGCCGAACGACTGGCCTGGGTGCTTTTCCAGCTCATCGACAATGGCATCAAGTTCAGCCCCGCAGGTGGGCGGGTTACGGCCAGCGCACGCCAGAATGATTACGGCATCGAGCTTGGCGTCAGCGATACAGGGATAGGCATCCCTGAGGATCGAGTGGAAGAGATCTTCCAGCCCTTCCACCAGCTCGATAGTTCATCCACCCGCCGCTATGGGGGAACCGGCCTCGGCCTTGCGCTTGTCAAGCTCATTATCGAAGCCCATGGCGCTAAACTGGATGTGGAGAGCATCGAAGGCCAGGGCACCGCGATCCGCTTCCTAGTCGGGGCAGCCTCCTGAAGTCATGACCAGTCCACTCATCCCCACCGAAACCCTCACACACGGCAGCGAGCTAAACGCTGTCTATGCAATCGCACGCATTGTCGCGGAGACCTTTGATACTGAATCTGGCTTGGACGCAGTGTTCCGCTTGGCACGGACGATCTTCATCTTCGATACCGTCGCGCTCTACCTTTATAACGAAGAAAGCGATCAGCTTGAACCGTTCTACGCCCGCGCCCTTGGACGCGGGCGCTCACGCGAAGCCGAGCTAACCTGGGGTGAGCCGGCTGCCCTGGACGCATTCCGCAATGGCCAGACGTCACTGCGCAAGGAAGATGCCGGCGCTAGCGTGAAGGAGCGCGACCGCAGGCGGGATTACCTTGGATTACCACTTCTGGTTGGGGGGCGAGGAGTCGGCAGCCTTGTGTTCGGCCGGTTTGGAGGCCCATCCTATCCAGCGGAGCATATCCGCCTGGCCGAATTCGTTGCCTGGCACGTCGGCCAACTGCTGGAGAACAGGCGCATGGCTCGTCGCATCGCCAGCCTTGAAGCCCAGCGCGAGCTCGCCCGGATGCAGGATGAGTTCATCTCAACAATTTCCCACGAACTGCGTACGCCGCTTGGATTCATCAAGGGTTATGTTACGACCCTCATGCGCGAGGACACAGAATGGGACGATGCACGGCGGATGGAATTCCTTGAAATCATCGATGATGAAGCCGACCGCTTGCGGGAACTGATCGATAACTTGCTCGATTCTTCCCGGCTGGAAAGTGGTTCTCTCAGTATGACACTCGAACCAGCGTCGATGGCGCCCATCATCCGGGACTGTGTACAGCGACTGCAAGGAGTTCACCCGGACGCCAAGATTGCGATCGAGGTACCGGACGAACTGCCGGTGGTGAATCTTGACTCAACCCGCATCGCGCAGGTTCTCAACAACATGCTCAACAACGCACAGAAGTACGCCCCGGGATCACCTGTGACCATCAGTGCACGCATGCATAGCGATCTGCTGCGGATCGAAGTCCACGACCAGGGACCCGGTATACCGGCAGAACACACACCCCATTTGTTTGAGCGCTTCTATCGAATGCCACAATCGAGTAACATTCGTGGCACCGGGCTCGGTCTGTACATCAGCCGGAAGATCATCGAAGCGCACGGAGGAGAAATCGGCGTTCAGAGCCAAGCGGGACAAGGAACGGTCTTTTACTTTGAGATTCCTCAGGTGAAGGCTCCCCCGTCGGAGTAGGAGTAAAGTGATGAGCGAAGCAAAAAACATCCTGGTGGTTGATGATGAACCCAGATACCTGGCGCTGGTCCAGATCAACCTAGAGACAGCTGGCTACGAAGTCATCACTGCTATGGACGGGCAACAGGCTGTAGATGCCGTCGCCAACCAGAAACCGGACATCGTGCTCCTGGATGTGATGATGCCCGTGATGGACGGATTCACCGCCTGCGAACGGATCCGTGAATTTTCCTCTGTACCGATCATCATCCTGACGGCAAAAGGCGAGGAACGCGACCGCGTGCGAGGGCTCGACGCTGGCGCTGACGACTACATCGTAAAACCCTTCTCTGCCCAGGAGCTGCTGGCTCGCGTTCGTGCAGTCCTTCGTCGCGCTGAACGTGAGACCGTGGAGGGCTTCCATCAACCAATCTTTGAGCATCTCGATTTGCAGATCGATTTGGCCAAGGCCACCGTCTCTGTCAAGGGTGAGCTGGTCTCGCTCACTGCGACAGAATATCGACTGCTGCAAACATTGGCCAATGCGATGGGAAATGTCCTCAGCCCGGAAGACCTGCTTGGTTCAGTATGGGGTCCGGAATATAAGGATGACAAGGAAATCCTCTGGGTCTGCCTCAGCCGGCTGCGGCAGAAGATAGAACCCGATCCAAAGAATCCCGTTCACATCGTCACCCGACAGGGGATCGGGTACTTGATGCCGCCGGTTGAAGATGTGAGCTGAAGGCTCGATCTAACCTTGCCACTCGCGACCGTACTGCTCGTTGAACCTGATCCACAAACCGCCGAGTTTGTATTGCTCGCCTTGCAAAATGCTGGGTATTCCGGCGTGCATACTGCGAGCGGAAAGGAAGGCCTGATAGCCGCGTGGCGCGACCAGTTCGATCTGATCGTCAGCGAGCTTGATCTTCCAGACATCGATGGCAACGAACTTATTCGAAAGCTGCGCAGGGATCAGCGCACCCAGCGCACCCCGATCGTTCTCCTGACGCACATCACCAATCCGGCGACGACAGGTGAGGCCTTCGAGGCCGGAGCGAATCGCATCATCGTGAAGCAGCCCGACGCGATGGAACTGCTACAGCAATTCATGGAAACCGAATTCGATAAGGCTGAAATCCCGAGCGCATATGCTGAACCAGAGATCGGATACTTGATTGCATTCGTAGGTGTTCGGGGGGGAGCAGGAACATCTTCGCTTGCCGTAAATATGGCCCACTTTTTGGGACTTGAACAGGGAGCGGATCAAGTTGTCCTCGTGGATCTGGATCTTCCCCTTGGGTCATTGAAATTCATTACCGCGGCTTCTGGCGGCCCGGACGTGGTCGAATTGACTTCAGATAACGCCCTTTCCCTGCTTGAGGGTGATTTTAAAGCGGAATTGATCAATCCTCGCGGTTGGGCGCTGACCCTCATCCCGGGAGTAGACCACCCCCGTGTTGGTGATCGGATCACCGCGGCGCTGGTCGGTCCGCTGCTCCAATCACTCCGCCGGCATTTTCGCTTCACCATCATCGATCTGGGACGCGGCCCTATCCATCTTTCCCGTCTTATTTTCGGACAGGCGAGCCACATCGTGCTCGTCTTCCACCCGGATGAGGAGGGCGTGGAACGTGCGCGTCTCTTGCGCGAATCACTGCGCGAGGAAGGTATTCCTGCAGACCGAATCTCTGCGTTATCAAACCGCCCCTTTCCCACCGACAGCCTGACCCAGCACTCTGTCCAGGAGCGACTAGGAAAGATGCCCCTCGCGGCAATTCCCAACATGGGTGACAACGTCGCCCTCGCCAACGCAATGCATGTCCCGCTTCAGCTTCGCTTCCCCGAAGAACGCGGAACCGCTGTCTTGCATGAATTTACCACTCAACTCCTTGAGCGCCTGCAAAATCCCGAGCTGGCTTGATGTGGACACACGAGCCTGGATCTCCCATGAGTAGCCCTGACCTGATGAAACACGCTCGCAAGCTTTGCTATAATCGCAGTAATCTCCACCATGGAGTAAGCCCATGACAGACCAGCAAACCCGCCTTCTAAGGGCAAAGATGCTTGGCGCCCTGCTGCGTGAAGCCCGCCTGGATAGTGGAAAGAGCCTCACCCAGCTCGCCGAACTCCTGGGAACCTCTGCCAGCACGCTCTCATCCTACGAGCATGGCCGGAAAGCCTTTTCGCTGCCCGAATTAGAGCTGCTCGCGTATCATCTCGATATCCCTCTTGGCAGAATCTTGAACCCGACCCCGGACGATCTCGAAGAAGGGCATCACTTTGACCCCCACATGATGATCGCTCTTCGCCAGCGGATGATCGGGGCACAGCTAAGGCAGTCCCGGAACGAGGCTGGTTTTTCCATGCGGAAACTAGCAGAGATCATTGATATGCCAGTAAGCAGGATCAGCGCATATGAACGCGGTTTGCGTCCAATACCGATCCCGGATCTGGAAAGTTTGCTTAAACCGTTGGAGCGACCAATCGATGCATTGATCGATCGGGAGGGGCCCATCGGCGCATGGCTCGAGGAGAAACTCGCCTTCGAACATTTCCGCATGCTCCCCGATGATCTACGTCTCTTCTTCAACAAGCCTGGGCACGAGCCCTATTTACGCATGGCGGTCCATCTCTCACAGCTTGATCTGGCAGACCTGCGGGCAGTTTCTGATGCGCTGCGCGATCTGCTGTCATGAATAACCCTACGCAAGCCGAAGAATCCGCTGTATCTGCGCTCGGAGAATACAAGCAGGGACAATTTCAGCGTGCCGCAGATGGATTTAACCAAGCCCGGGGGTTATTCCTCGAACTAAGTCAGCCAGTGCGGGCAGCGGAGATGGCGAATAATGCTGCTGTCGCGTATCTCCAGATGGACCAGCCCGGACCGGCACTTGAGGTTTTACAGGGTACTCCAGAGGTTTTCGCCAATGACGGGAATACCCACCTCCAGGCCCAGGCTTTGGGCAACCAGGCCTCCGCCTATGAAGCACTTGGCAATCGACAGCAGGCAGAAGAGCTCTACCAGCAGGCATTAGACTTGTTCAGGGTCATCGGAGATCACGAATCAGAATCCTTCATTCTGCAGGGTTTATCCAGGGTGCAGTTGAAGGAAGGGCGTCCGATCCAGGCCCTCGACAGCATGCAGGCCGCAATGGAGGCCAGACCCCGTCGTGGACTGACCGGACGGATCCTTCGGCGTTTGCTCTCGCTTCCCGCACGTCTGCTCAACCGCTGAGGCGGGCAAGCATGTCCACCGAACAAACGTGGCATGTGCGGGCTGTGACCAGAAATGACAAGAGCAGAGTAGGGTCACTACTTACCCACGCCACCCTTAAGCATTTCCACCTGGATTGGTTTAGCATTTACGAAATCCTGGGCGAGCAGCCATTCCTAGTGATGGAGGAGGCAGGTACCGCTCTAGCGGCGCTGGCCTGCCCACCGGACCCCGCCGGGGTGTCATGGCTGCGCCTCTTCGCCGCGCAGGATGGCATCGACCCGATGCAGGCCTGGTCCCACCTATGGCAGCAGGCTAAAGCCAAAGCCCCTCTCGTGAGGGCGAAGACGGCAGTGGCGCTCTCGACCCATGCATGGTTTCACGAGATGCTTCAAGGTGCAGGATTCCTGCAAGTAAATGAGGTGCTCTTCTTGGAGTGGACGGATGAGGCCCCTGCCGACCTCCTTCGGGCAAACGAATTAGGCATCAGGACGATGCGTGCAGATGATCTAGAGCAAGTAGAGCGGGTCGATAATGCTGCTTTTAACCCAGTGTGGAGCCTGTCACAACGGTCCTTGAGTGCCGCATATTCGCTGGCTTCGCTGGCGACCGTGGTGGAAGATGGGGGTGAGATTATTGCTTACCAAATAAGCACCGCGTCCGCCCTGGGCGCACACCTGGCCCGCCTGGCGGTCCTCCCCGATCGGCAGGGACATGGCTACGGGAGGGCTCTTGTCCAGCATGTCATCAGACTGCATGCCCGCCGCGGCCTGAGACGTGTCTCGGTCAACACGCAATCCGATAACCTCCACAGCCAGGAGTTATATAAATCGCTCGGTTTCCGGGAGACTGGGCAACGCTACCCGCTTTTCCAGATCGATTTGTAACTGGGAGCCCTATCCCTGAATCAACGTAGGGGGCTGCCCTTTTGGGACAGCCCCTATCTGTGATCACTTCACTGACCAGTTGTTTCCTGTTGGATAGCTTACGAAGAATCATCCGCCTTGTGGTAGAGCCCTTCCAGGAGATCGACGGGAACAGGGAAGATGATCGTGCTGTTCTTCTCGACGGAAATCTCCGTCAGAGTCTGCAGGTAGCGCAATTGAATCGAGACCGGGTTCTTGGACATCAAGTCTGCCGCTTCGGCAAGCTTGGTGGCCGCATCGAACTCACCCTGAGCGTGGACAACCTTTGCCCGTCTTTCCCGCTCGGCCTCGGCCTGCTTCGCCATCGCCCGCTGCATAGTCTGGGGAAGCTCAACGTCTTTCACTTCGACGATCGTTACCTTCACCCCCCAAGGCTCTGTTGTCTCGTCGATGATCTTCTGCAGCTTGGCATTGATCTCTTCACGGTTGGCCAGCAGGTCGTCTAATTCGGATTGGCCGACGACGTTACGCAGCGTGGTCTGCGAAATGTTCCATGTGGCCCGCTGGAAATCCTCCACCTGGACGATCGCCGCATTTGGATCGAGCACGCGGAAGAAGACAACTGCGTTGACTTTCACAGTAACGTTGTCGCGGGTGATGACCTCCTGTGAAGGGACGTCGAGCGTCACGACACGCAGGTCGACCTTCCGCATGCGTTCGATGAACGGGATGATGAAGAACAAACCGGGTCCACGCGCCCCCATTAATCGCCCCAGGCGAAAAATCACGCCCCGCTCGTACTCTTGAACGATTTTCACCGCAGAGCTGAGGAACGCGATCAGGAGAAGCCCAATAGCGAGCAGGGGCAGACTTAAGAGTTGAAATACTACGTCCATGGCACCACCTTCTCTCTCTTTCGTTTAGTAACATTATAATGCACGCCCGTCTTCACCCTCGAGATCATGGACAGGCTGGGTCTTTTATGGCAGGATTCATGTCTATTAAGTTGAGGAGGTACATACATGAGCAAACGTCAAGAAATTCGGGAGAGACGTCGGCGAGACCAACAACGGACCCTGCTGACAGGTATTCTGGTCATCGTCGGGATTGCAGTGATCATCACTGGCGTTATCATTTACCGCACACAGGCTTCAATCGGTGACATTGTCGTCCCTGAGTTTTTCGCCTACCCGGCGAGCGAAGGGACCGCAATGGGCGATCCGAACGCGCCCGTCCGGATCGAGGAATTCTCTGATTTCCAGTGTTCGGCCTGCCGACAGTTCCACGATCTCACACTGGCCCAGATCGTCGAAACCTATGTAAATTCGGGCCAGGTGTATTTCGTCTTCCGGAACTATCCTTTTTTGGACTCCCAGTCCCCGGGCAACGAGTCACAGGAAGCTGCGATGGCTGCCCTATGTGCCGGCGAACAGGGTCAATTCTGGCAGTACCATGATATGCTCTTTGCCAACCAGATCGGCGAAAATGTCGGCAGCTTCTCACGGCCCCGATTAACTGCGATGGCAGATCAGCTCGGGTTGGACGCCTCCTTTTCGGATTGTCTCCGGGAAGGCCGTTTTCTGGAGCAGATCAGGGCCGATGTCGCCGCTGCGACTGAGGCAGGAGTACGATCAACACCCAGTTTCCTGGTCAACGGGCAGTTGGTTGTTGGAGCCCAGCCGTTCGCCGCGATGGCAAACCTGATCGAAGAAGCCATCATACAAACACAGGTAAGTACGCCCTGACCGGTTTGTACCCAGGCAACTAGTATTCCCCATCTTTACGAAGAGAAGCTACACCTGCGGGTGCAGTTATCTTTTACGAAACGCCTAGAGCCCTTACCGGTTTAGTGCGAGGACCAGCAACGGGGCGACCACGAGCGCCGGTAGCAGGTTGGCAGTGCGGATGTCCTTGATCTTTAGCAGCGTGCTCAGCGCAAGGCACAGCAGAAGCACCCCACCTACGACGGATAGTTCCGCCAGCATCGGCCCAGTGAGCACGGCTTGCAGCTGTGCCGCTCCCAGGCTGATCCCGCCCTGGTAGACCAGGACGACCAGGATTGAGAACAGGACGCCAATACCAAAAGTTGAAGCCAGTGCTAGCGAGGCAAATCCGTCGAGTACCGCCTTGATGGCAAGGAGTTCATAATCTCCTGAGAGCCCATCCTGGATTGCTCCTAAAATCGTCATTGGCCCGATGCAGAAAAGAAGGCTGGCGGAGACAAAGCCCTGAATGAAACGGCTCGCCCCTGCTTGTGTACCCCGCCCACCAGCGAAACGAGTTCGCAGCCATGCGCCGAGGCTTTCCAAACGTGTCTCCAGCCGAGCCCATTCCCCCAGCAACACACCGATTAGGAGACTCACCAGGGGAATTAGCGGGTTCTCACCGTCTGAGCCCATCCCGCGCAGGAAGAGATCGACCCCCATTGCCATCGTGAATACTCCCAGGACGGACAGGACACTTTCCCTGACTCGTTCAGGGAGTCGGGCCCCGAACAGGAGACCCACCAGGCTCCCTGTAATGATTGTCCCGATATTGAGAAAGGTGCCGGTCAAGCTCGACCACCTTTCGAGAGGGAAACCCCACTCACTCCGGCAACCTTGTTCTCCCACATCCCGAGTAAGAAACACAAGCTTGAGAGCCGGTTCAGGTAAGGTAGAATGCTTTCGTTCTCGACTTCTCCGGCATGTTGAAGTTCGACAACACGCCGCTCAGCACGTCGCACAATCGTACGAGCGAGATCCAACGCCGCTCCAGCAAGCGAGTCACCGGCCATGACGAACTCTTTTGGCATATCGATCTTGGCCTCGAACGCCTCCAACTGCGTCTCGAGCCAGGCAACGCGTTCGGGCGCTAGCTGCCGGAAACGAGCCGCATGCTCAAGTGGGGCTGCCAGCTCAGTCATGATATGGTAGAGATCTGTTTGCATAACCCGCAGGACTACGCCGGTCTCTTCCGATGCAGCCATCGCCCGGGCAAGCCCCAGCGCGGCCGATGCCTCGTCCAAATCCCCATAAGCCTGTGGGCGAGCATGGTACTTCGGGACACGCCCTTCACCCAGAAGACCGGTATACCCATCGTCGCCTTCGCCCGTAAAAAAGGTCGGCATGGCTTGATTATAAACTGCTTTGGTACGGCGCTCTCCAGGTATACAATAGATGGCAGGCCAGTAATGATGGGGGATCGGGATGACACAACGGCTGACCGCATACCTGGCAGGTATGCTTACGGCATTGGCCATATCAGCATTGCTGTTGATTTTGCTCAAACCCCGTAAAAAGATTCCAATTGAGCTGCTCCCCCCGCCAACCCCTGGACCAATCCAGGTACATGTCGCCGGGTCCGTCAATCAGCCCGGCGTTTACAGCGTGGAGTGGCCTGCCATTATCGAGGATGCGATTATGGCCGCCGGCGGTCCAACCAGCGATGCGGATCTCGACCGCATCAACCTGGCGGAAGCGATGAATGATGGGGATCGCATCTTCGTACCGGGCTCCGTGGTTGCAGGGACGCCGGAATCGCAAGACCCCCTGATCACGTTGGTCGATCCAGCACTCCAGATCGACATCAATCACCCCACACTGGCTCAACTTAAGACCCTCCCGGGGATCGGCCCCAGCATTTCGAAGAAGATTGTGGAATATCGAGAGCAACACGGTTTCTTTACGAAGATCGAGGATTTGCTGAATGTGTCTGGGATCGGACCGGCCAAACTGGGCCAATTCCAGGACTACATCCGGTCGAATGATCTGCTTTCAGCTTCGCCAGCGGGTAGGTATAATCGCCGGCGATGCCAGAACTCCCAGAAGTTGAAACCATCGCTCGGTCCCTACGAGCAGGATCCATTGGACTCCCCCTCCCAGGCCGGCGAATTGAGCGAATTAGCACGCGTTGGCCCCGCCATTTTCGTGAGCCTGGCTTGCGCACCTTCCGGCGCCGGATTGCGGACCAGGTTATTCAGGATGTTACGCGCCGGGGGAAGTACCTTGTTTTTCCACTCGAGAGTGAGACCATGCTAATCCACCTGCGCATGAGCGGGGATCTGCGGCTTGCCCCCACCGAGGAAGCCCGCGACCGCTTTGAGCATACCCTGTTCCATCTTGACAACGGTTGGGATCTTCGCTTCAGCGATGCCCGGAAATTCGGGCGTATTTCTCTGCTCCGCGATCCCACTGAATTCCTCAGCCAACTTGGCCCTGAGCCCCTCGCCCCTGAATTCTCCGCCGAACAACTCGCTAAGAAGTTGGCAAAGCACAAGCGAATGCTCAAGCCGCTACTGCTCGATCAATCCTTCCTGGCGGGAATCGGCAATATTTATACTGATGAGGCTTTGCACATCGCCCGCCTGCACCCGATGCGCCGCAGCGACACGTTGAGTATGGATGAGACGGTTTCACTATGGGAAGGAATCCGTAAGGCGCTGGAGGCCGGTTTATTGCATAATGGAGCCAGCATTGATTGGGTCTACCGGGGTGGCGATTACCAGCATCATTTCCGCGTCTATGGACGTGCCGGTGAGCCTTGTATGGAATGTGGAAACCCGATTGAGCGCATCGTCGTTGGCCAACGTGGTACCCATTTTTGCGCCCATTGTCAGCTGGAGGTTCGAGAATGAACGATCAACTTCTTATTGGAATCGTCCTGATCGGGATCGGAATCCTGCTCGCGGTCCTGGCATACATGTTCTTAGGCAATCGTGAAGCCCAAGGAAAGCAGCCAGCCAAAACAACGGATCAGAAACCACGGATCGGGGAGGAACCATCGGCGAGTCCCGCAGCCACCCCCGCGGCATCCGGATCGGCCGGCAGCGGTGCCGACTCCTTGGCCCCAGATCTCCCATCTACACCTCCAGCCGATATTCCCTCACCCCTCCCGGACGAAGCTCACCCAGCAGACAAGGCCATGGCCATTCCTTCTACACCAGCGAAAGGTGAACGCATCCAGGTCGCGACCTTGCTGCGCGATGAAGTCAGCGGCAAGCTGATCGTCCAGGTCGATGATGTCGAATATGAAGATCGGGAGGCTTTGAAAGACTCCCGCCACTGGACACGGGTGGAATATGCTGCCAGGGATCTGAGTCAATGGGTCGAAACACAAAACCCCAAACCCACGGTGCAGATCGACCGGGATTTCGAACCTCCGGACCTAAAGCCGACAAGCATGATTGAGCAGATTGATCAAATCCTGCAGGACCGGATCGAAGCCAGCGGGCGTTCAGATCTTGCAGTGCGTTTAATAGAGGGTCCCGGGGGAACAGCCCGCGTGCTGATTGGAGTTAACAGCTACGAGATTGCAGATGTCCCTAACCCGGAGATTCAAACCTTGATCCGGGAGGCGGTTGCTACGTGGGAGGCTACGCAGTAGCCTGAGATTCGAGATCGATTGATTCGATCCCCAACCGCCCGCCCTTCTCGATCAGGTGGGCGGTTTTCATTTCAGGGTCGTGTTCGAAGAAGAGACAGGCATCGTGGTCCAGCGCCCACTGCTGCCAGCGCTGTTTCGTCCTGATATTCTCAAGGGGAAGGACATCATAGGCGGTAAGCCAGGCCGTGCGCGCCATATGCACTGCATAGGACGCAAGATCCCCTACATAAAGGCCTCGCCAATCACCAGCCTTAAGCAAGATGGACTGGTGGCCGCGAGTATGGCCGGGTGTGACGACACAGGCAATATGATCGGTCACCGGGGTATCCCCGTTCAGCAGCCGCAGCCTGCCTTCACTCCAGAGGGGATTGTAATTATCAACAAGGTACGTAGCGCGGGTGCGTGCATCGGGATGACAGGCTTCGGCCCACTCGATTCGCTGAACCCAGTACTCCGCATTCGGGAAGGCAGCCATAATCCTGTCATCTAACTGGATGGTGTTTCCGCTGCAGTGATCGGCATGCAGATGGGTATTGAGCACGAGGTCTACATCTCCAGTGCCGATCCCGAGTTTTTCCAGTCCGTCGTGAAGTGAACCGCCCGGGCGCTCGAGCCCCCACTGCTTGATCGCCTCGGGTGATAACTTCAAACCCAATCCGGTATCAACCAGGATCGTCTTCCCATTCGAGCGCAGGATGAGGCAGTTGAGGCTCATCGGGATGCGGTTTGCCTCATCGGGCATAAAATAACGGCTATAGAGCGCACGCGGGACAAGCCCGAAGGGACCTCCGGCATCCACCCATACCTGACCATCACTGATGATGCCGACTTGCAGGTCTTCAATCTGGATCAAAGCTCAACCCCTTTCCCCCAGATCGCCTGAACAAACTCGCTCTCTTTCGCCTGTTTGGCCTTTTTATCCATGAAGCTCGCCTGGATTGCACTCAAGTTCATGCCCTTGATCGTCTCAATGGAAAGCCCCAGTGCTTCAACTGCCAACGCGTACTCCGCGGAAAGTGTTGTTTCAAAAATGCCTGGATCATCGGTTGTTAAAACCACCTGCAATCCCGCCTGCAGCATCTCAGGCAGTGGATGGTCACCGATCCCAGATACTGCACCGGTACGCGCATTACTCGTCAGGCTGACTTCGAAGCAGACGCCCGCCTTACGTGCCTGTTCCACGAGCTTTGCATCCTGGAGCACCTGCACGCCATGCCCGATCCTGCTTGCACCGAGTTCCTCTATGGCATAGGTGATTTGTGCACCATCCCCCCACTCCCCGGCATGCACAGAAATGCCCAAGCCCTCCTCACGCGCCTTCAACATGATCGGGGCAAAGGGTGCAGCGGGGTAGGTCCGTTCATCACCGGCGAGATCCAGGCCAACCACGCCCATCTTCCGCCTGGCGAGCGCGATCTCGAGGACTTCACGTGCCTGATCGACTGGTTCATTCCTGTTGAAACTGAGCAGGAAGTTAACATTGAGACCCTGCAATACAGCTTCCTGAGCGGCGGCTTCGATCACCCACCCCGTGACATCATCCAATGAAAATTCGCCCCGGGCAGCAATTGCGACCGGGGTCAGACGGAGTTCCAGATAGCGGACATTGTCACGGGCAGCATCGATGATCACAGATCGCGTCAGGAGGTCGATCACATCGCGATTGAGGAAGAACTCACGAATGGCCTTGAAGCGTGCAAGAAAGAAACCTGGATCGTGTGGATCATCAACCGAATGGGTGACGCGCTTTCGCAACGCATCAAGTTCTCCCATGGCCGCTCCACCCGCATCACGGCCAAACGCAGCCAGCGTTTCGACACGCAGTGCCCCTTCCAGGTGACGGTGGAGATCCACCTTGGGCATCAATCGGTAAGCGTCTATCATCGGCTGGAGAGATGTGACCAAAATCAGTTACCCGTCAATAAAACTCTACTGCCAGGGTTGCAGGTATCATTAGAACGAGGGAAGAAACCTACCGCCTGCGGCGCCGGCGCTTCCCCGAACTCTTCTTGCCTGAGCTTCCATTTCCGCCGGAAGGTGCCGATTGGACGGCCTGCGGCGCCTGGATCGATTGCGCAGCGGTGCTCTGTGATGGGCCTGCAACCCGTAATCGGTACATACGCGAGACAACTCCGGCACGGATGGTGTCCAGCAGTTCCTTGAAAAGATCGAAGGCGCGGCTCTTGTACTGGACCAATGGATCGCGCTGTCCGTATGCTTCCAGCCCGATTGATGTTCGCAGCGCTTCCATCTGAGTCAGGTATTCAACCCACAGCCTGTCAGCGACAGAAAGGAACAATTCCCGGTAGGCGCGCATAAGTCCCTGGGCGCCAAGTGCTTGCGAGAATTGATCCTGCAGATCCTGCGGGAAGGAAGCCATTGTCAGTGATGGGTTAAGCGCTTCAAATTCCATCCTGCCCAGCGCATCCGCCAGCACTTCACTGGACCTCTCGTCAAGTTGGTCGAGCCGGGTCCCTGCCAATCGGGCGATTTCAGCCTTGCCCAGCCCGAGCTCTATTACCATCTGCGCCTGGCGAAGATGATCCAGGACCTGCGTCTCCAGATCTTCCATGTCCGCTTCATCCAGCAGCTGCGCGGCATAAAACGGATACGTCAGACGTCCAACAAGAACAGATTGGCGTTGATGGGTCTTTCGATCGAAGAAGCTCCGCTGGCCATAACTCATCTGGACCAGGAGGCGGAGTTTGAGGTTCTCGTCCACAGTCGCTTCTCGTCGTAAAGCATTCTGCAGGTCTGTATCAACCTCGGTAAGAATGCGTCGGTCGCGCGCTTCGGTTACGCGGTCGTAAGCCTCGAGCAGGAGTGTTTCGGCCGCATCCCAATCAATCGGTTGTTCGAGCGAGGGCTCCAGCCCGAGGGTTTCACCTAGCCTGCGTTCGACTGTCTGGACAACACCTGCCCAGATCCGTAAACCCATGCTTGCTTCAATAAGATCCGGCACACGTTCAAGGAATACCCGCGGATCATCTCTCAAGTGCTTAAGGCCCGCATCGTCCATCTGGATGCGCAGCCCAGCTGCAGATTCGAGCGCTCCCAGCAACCGAGTGGTATCGACGGGTTGATCGGCGTCCTCGGCCTCCATGATCGCCGCTTCCACGGCGATCTCGGCCGTATCAGCCCGACCGCGAACCTGTTCGTCCAACCGATCGAGCGAGCGTGCAAATTGCTCATCAACGGCCGTCCTCAAATGCGCAGTGCTCGTTTCAATGCTGCTGCGGGCTATCCCCAACAATGCTGTCTTTAGTTCGTCTGGATCATCAACCCCGGCCAGCGTGTCCAGCAGCAACCTTATCATGAAGGAGGGGTGGGGCTGCTCGCTCTCCAATCCGATCGTTGGCTGCGTCTCTTCCAACCAGGCCAGCAACTTCCACGGTCCCTCTTCGTCGGCAAAGGCAGTTTGAATGTGCTCGATGACCTGCTGTCTCACCATCGAATCGAGATCCTCGCTGAGGTCGTCTTTGGCAAAGACCCGGTTGCGCTGCCCATAGAACACTTCACGCTGCTGGTTAAGCACGTCATCGTATTCCAGCAGGTGCTTGCGGGTGTCAAAGTTGGCGCCTTCCACCCTTGTCTGCGCCTGCTCGATCGTCCGGTTGACGATCCCATGTGCGATCGGGGTTGCATCATCGATGTTTAATCGCTGCATCAGGTTCGAGACCTGAGCGCCGCCGAAAAGGCGCATCAACTCATCTTCAAGTGAGAGGAAGAACTGCGACGATCCAGGATCCCCTTGCCGGGCTGCTCGCCCACGTAACTGGTTGTCGATGCGGCGTGATTCATGCCGCTCTGATCCGATGACATGCAGCCCTCCCGCCTCCCGGACCTCCTTACCTTCTTCCATAAAACTGCGCAGCTGCTCAACCTCAGCATGGTAAATCCCGATGTCTTCCTCGCTGGCTGTCTGCAAGGCTTCCAATCGTTCCTCGATGCTAAGGTTCTCCGGGTCTTCAATACCCACCCGCCGAAGGATCCGGTTGACGGCCGCCAGGATCTCCTCTGCAATCTCACCACCGAGCTTGATATCTACGCCGCGTCCAGCCATGTTCGTGGCGATCGTCACCGCTCCGCTCGAACCAGCTCCAGCAATAATGGCTGACTCTTCATCGTGTTTCTTGGCGTTGAGAACGGTATGCGCGATGCCGGCGTTCAGGACTTTGATCAACTGTTCAGCGTGGTCTCCGTTGAGCTCGAGCAGAACTAGAAGGCGAGCGATGTTTTCCTCACGGGTGGGATTGAGTGAGATTTCCAGCTCGCGTGCCATCGGGCGCAAGACTGCTGGTTTTAACCCCTCTAACGGTTCATTCAAGGGCTCAAGCTCCTCAACCCGCATGCCATCGTCCGTCAAGCCATGCGCTTCAAGAAACGCATCGCGCAGTACGGCTACGTTCATTAGCGATTGCAGCGCATCGGCTCTCAGGCGCCCCGACAATCGTTCTGATAATTCGACCGATGTCGTACCGACAAGCAGCGGTTGGCCTCGAAGATGGCGGCTCAGGATCTCCAACGTTACCGCACGCAGCTTCGCTTCTTCCGTGCGGAAAACGACATCCGGATAATCTTTCCGGCGCCAGAAGACCGGTGCTTGATCTTTATCACCCAGACGTGAGTAGTAGTTGAATTTGCTGCTGCCCTCGCTGTAATCGACCTCGACCAGGTCGCTCTCTTCAGCGGAAGCGATGAATTCGAGGTTAGTTGGCAGAGGCAGAACATCGACCTTATAGATCTTGTCGAATTCCTCGGCCTCGGTCACGGCCGTACCAGTCATGCCGGAAAGCTTGGCGTACATGCGGAAGTAGTTCTGGAGCGTGATGGTGGCATAGGTCACATTCTCTTGACGGACGCGCGCGCCTTCCTTGGCTTCCACAGCCTGGTGCAGCCCATCCGACCAGCGCCGGCCTGCCATCATCCGGCCGGTAAACTCATCGACGATGATGACCTTGCCAGCCTGGACAACATAGTCTTTGTTGCGTTTGAATAGGTACTCAGCCCGGAGTGCCTGCTCGAGATGGCCCAGGAGGCGAGCTTGCTCGGGCGTGATGTCTTCTGGGCGGTTTGGATCGCGCAGGGGGGTCTGCAGCAGCTGCTCGACATGATTTTCACCCAGTTCGGTCAGCGCGATCGTCCGATCACGCTCGCTGATCTCAAAATCTTCCGGGTTGAGCTGTTTAACGATCTGCGCCATGCGGAGATACGTTTCTGGATCATCGTGCGAGGGACCGGAGATGATGAGCGGCGTGCGGGCTTCATCGATGAGGATATTATCGACCTCATCCAGGATGGCGTAGTGGTGGCCACGCTGAGAGCGGGCATCGAGGGTACGGGCCATGTTGTCGCGCAAGTAATCAAATCCGAACTCGTTATTCGTGCCGTAGGTGACATCGGCAGCATACGCTTCACGCCGGTCAACCAGTCGAAGCTGGTGATTATCTTCCTGGGCAGATTCCGAAGCAGGATCATAGAGGAAGGCCTTCCGCCCATGTTCGGTGCGCGAGGCTTCTTGGAGCACACCAACGCTCAGGCCGAGGAATTTGAATACCGGCCCCATCCAGCGCGCATCACGGCGAGCGAGGTAGTCATTCACCGTGACCAGATGTACGCCCTTTCGCTCCAGGGCATTCAAGTAGATTGGCATGGTTGCGACGAGGGTTTTACCTTCTCCGGTTTTCATCTCGGCGATCTTGCCCTCATGAAGCACGATGCCGCCTACGAGCTGAACGTCGAAATGCCTGAGACCGATCGTTCGTATGGCAGTTTCGCGTACAACCGCGAAAGCCTCGAATAAAATATCCTCGAGCGTTTCTCCCTCACGCAGGCGCGCTTCAAACTCTCCGGTTTTGGCGGTTAAAGCCTCATCGGTCAAAGCCTGCATCTCAGGCTCTAAAGCGTTAATTTGATCAACCTGGTGGCGGTATTCTTCAATCAGGCGGCGTACTGGATCTCCGCCGAGAATATTAGTGATTCGCTTGAACATGGACAATCCCTCTCACGGCGGGCATTATAGCATAGCGACCCAAGCAGCCTTTCAGCATCCGTTTCTGCCCTGCTTGACGCATTCCCAGTGCAAGCTACAATAAGCCTGCGGGGCGGTGGCGGAATTGGCAGACGCCGGGGACTTAAAATCCTCTGCTCGCGAGAGCGTGTGGGTTCGACTCCCACCCGCCCCATTCCATAAGATCAACTTGATGCACGCCTGCCTGGATCGGTACAGCGTGCCATGATGCCCATTGCCCGGGCGAAAGGGAAGCCGATGAAGCGTAGCTTACTGAAGATCATCCCCATCCTGCTGCTGGTCGTCCTTTCCGCCTGTACGCTCCCTGGCGCTGCGTCACCGACTCCTTTCACCTTCCCCACACCAAACCTGACGCACACCGCCATCTTTGCCGCAAGCCCGACCGCCAGCCCGCTTCCACCAAGCCTGACCCCGCTGGTTACAATGGCAGCAACAACGGATGCCGCTGAGACCCCTACCGTGGACCCCAATGCCCCGACGGCGACAGCGGGCACTGCGCCCACCAGCACCCCCGCCCCGGTTGAATCCGTCACAGCAGCTTTTCTGAGCGCTCCCCCTGTGATCGATGGAAATCTCTCGGATTGGGACTCGACAAGCCATACGATCGACAAACCGCTCTCCTATGCCAGTACAGGATGGACAGGCACCGCCGATCTCTCCGCAAGGTATTACCTGGGATGGGATGCGACCTATCTTTACCTGGCGATCGAACGGACGGACGATACCTTTGTCCAGATTTCGAGCGGGCGCAATATGTTCAAAGGGGACGATGTCGAGATCCAGTTCGATGCGGATCTTGAAGGCGACCGCAGCAGTGCCTCACTTAGCAGCGATGACTACCAGATCGGTCTCTCGCCAGGGAACTTCGGGAGCCGCGCTCCCGAAGCGTATCTCTGGTTCCCGCGCAGCCGTGAAGGCGGACTTCCAGCGGTCGACGTGAAGGCGGTCGCACACAGCCAGGGTTACACGCTCGAAGCCCGCATCCCGTGGACGATCTTCGGTGTGACTCCCACTGAGGGCGCCCGCTACGGCTTTGTGCTGGCCCTTTCGGATAACGACTTGGCCGGGGTCGCCACCTGGCAGTCCATGGTCGCCAACGTGAGTGGTCGAAGGTTGGCAGATCCGACAACGTGGGGCGCCCTCGTCCTGGGGGCACCTACAGCCAAGTAACAAACCCGCGCGCATCGGATTAGATTAAAACGCCCGGGGAGTTTCCCCGGGCGTTCGCGTGGTCCCTATGTGCAGGCTTGTCGCAGGACCCGTTCAGTAGAGGACGGAGGCCAATTCATCGCGGTACTGGCGAGTCAACTCATCCTCATCCCCGAGTAGCTGAAAGATCGCCAAGAGAACCTTGCGTGGTAGATCAGACCGATAGTGTCTATCCTGCCGTAGAATATCCAGCAAGCCATCCATGGCAGCGGGAAGGTTATCGAGCAGGATCAATCGCCCTGCCTGGTGAAGTTCGACAGCCAGATGGTCGCTTGCATCAAACCCCTGATCTGCCTCGACCTCTGTTAGAAGTTCCGCCAGCGGCTGCAGCCTCTCTGCCCCGGCCCAACCCTCTCCGGGTGGGAAGTCCTCCAGCAGGTCGAGCGCTTCCTGGCCATGCCCCAGCATCAACAAGCTCTGAACAAGACCAAGCGCTGCCATCGAGTTTGTACCACTCTGATTGAGCGCCTCCCGGAAGATCTCCTGCGCGTCCTGCCACTGGTGAATCGCAAGCAAGCTGCGCCCCTGTTCAAGCGATCGATCAACCTCGCCCGGCGCCACCGTGTCGATGAACCGCTTGACAATCGATTCGGCCTGGGCGCCAACAAATCCGGATGCAAGCTCCCCGTTTTTAAAGGCCTTGACTGCCGGGATGCCCTGGACTCCGTAGCGAGTGGCTAGATTCGGGTTTTCATCAACGTTGACCCTTGCCAGCAGGAATCGACCCGGAACTTCACCCGCCATGCGCTCGAGCATTGGCCCCAGGACACGACAGGGTCCACACCAGGGCGCCCAGAAATCGACGATCACGGGAAGATCATGCGAACGGAGCAGAACATCCCGATCAAATGTAGCTTCCGTCACATCCAGCATGAATTCAGGCATATCTATATTCTACTCCGCCAACCGGCTGCGTTTCTGTAGAGCGCTGATCCTGGGTTGCAGAACACTAACTCCTCCCGGAACCAGGCTCCGTACAAATAATACCGGACTACTCACCCGGATCTTCCTGCCCGGCCGGTTGTACGATCTCAATTACCTGCCCACGATAATCGATCCGTACCTGGAAACCCATCATCCCCAACCAGGTTAGCATGTCCTCCGGGATTCCGGTTTGCAGCAAAGCCTCAAATTGCTCGTCGGCTCGTTTAAGGGACTGCTCAATTACGGCTTTAGTGAAGATGTCTTCCTGACCGAGCATACGCATCGTGCTCTGGCTGATGATATCCTCGTGCCCTTCGATCATTTCGAAGATTCTCCCGAGGACCTGACGGTCAACAAGTTCACTCTCCACATGCCGCAGGAAACCATCATCATCGACCACGTAGAAGGCCTCATCGCCAAGCTGCGTAACATCGACCGGATCACCCCGTTCATCGATAACTAGACCTTGAAAAAGCGCCCGTTGCGCCACGTTTATTCCTCCCGAATCAATCCCTCTATCCGCGTGTTAATTGGATGATTCGATTGAATCTTACCAAAAATGAGCCGGGGAGAGGTTGACAAGGCATGCGGAATGATGCGATTTCAGGGGTGTACGATAACGAGCGTTCCAACGCTGGCAAAGTTAAACAACCACTGAGCATCGGATGTCCTCAGGTTCACACAGCCGTGGCTCATGGGGGTGCCAAAATTGGAATGCCAGTACGTGCCATGGAGAGCATAACCTTTATAGAAGTACATCGTGTACGGCACATCCGGCAGGTAATACCCCGGGCCAGCCATGTCGGCCGCAGTATATTTGACGTACACCCGAAATTGCCCGATTACTGTAGGGTAGGCGGCTACACCGGTCGAGACGATGAAACTCTGGATTGCTTCATCCCCGTCGTATGCGGTCACGCGCTGTTCGCTGATGTCGACATCGATCCAACGACCCTCACTCTTAACCCTTTCCATAGGGATATCGAAGGTCGAGAGCCAGTTCAACACATAGGTCGGGGTCGCCGTGGGTGTCGGTGTGGGTGTTGAGGTTAGGGTCGCAGTCGGGGTTGGGGTTGAGGTCGGGGTCGGCGTCGAAGTCGGTGTAGGGGTCGGGGTGTAGGTGGCTTTCGCCAGAGGATCCTGCGCGCGTTGAGGCTGAAGAGCGGAAGCGGGAATCCCCCCCACCCAGAAGCCGACAGCCAGTGCCAGCGCGGTCGAGGAGAGCATGGCCCGCAGTGAAAATAATTTGCGTAAGGTCAGCGCTTCGAGCGGGGTAAACTCGGGAACCAGGTGGTCAGGGATGCGTGCTTCAGCGAGTGCCTCCTGCCGCTCCGCAGCCGGTAAGCGGCGGATGAGCCAGCGAATGGCTTTTCGGGCTGGTTTGCTGGCAGGATTGATGTCAAGAGCGCGGGCGATGTAGGCCAATCCGGCCTTGGGCGCAGAAACGGCGGCAAGCAGTAACCAGGCTTCTTCGCCATGCGGATCCAAGCGCGCCGCAGTTCGAGCTGCCCGCCTGGCTTCGGCCCGATCCCCAGAACGTAACGCTGCTTTCGCCCTCTGGAGTGCTGCCTGCGCACCGGGTGTGGTCATGGAATTGACTCCCCCGGTAGGTTGGCCGGCTCATTGTTCACATAGCACAGAACGCCTTCGGCGATCCCCCGCGCGGCTTTCTCCGGGTTTGCAAGAAGGAAATCTCGGTCAAGATAAAGGAAACCGGTTTCGATGATCGCTGCCGGGGTCTGGGAGTGAATCTCCTTGAATGTATGGTATTCGGTCATATCCCGCGTGATGCTGCCGGGATGATAGCTCAAACCGGTCGCCCTTCCATAACGGTCCACCAGACAATCAACCAGGCGCTGAGCACGGTCCGGCACGACGGTATCGAGTGCGCTCGTGACCTTGAAACCGGTTGCAAACTCGTTGATCGGTGTACATGAATCGGCGTGGATCGAGACCAGGGCGACAGCGTCGTATTCGAAGAGCCGCTCATCAAACTCCTCGAGCACATCGACAGTCAACCCAGCCGCTTCCAACGCCTGGGCGGTGCGGATACCGATCTCACGGTTAACTTCTAATTCGGTAAGCCCGGTATCCTCACAGACTGAGCCAGGATCGTCAGCCCCGGTCGACGGATTGAGCCCGGAATGACCGACGACAATACCGATTCGCAGCTCGCGCGGTTCCGCTGTCTCAGGCGCCGATCCGGCAGCCACCCCACCCCCGCTGCGAGCATCGAAGGCCGCCGCCAGTTGGTTGGCAAATTCGCCAGGGCTCAACCCGGCCGGGGTCCATGCCGTGAACAGGGTAGCCAACACGGCAGCTACAACCAGGGTAACACCAAGGTTACGCATCACCTGTCGTGCAGGTGGTGCGCTGGCATCCTTCAGCCCTCTCAGCGATCCTTCCGGCGCCATACAAACTCCCGTGCTTAGGCTGGGAGCCATTATAGCAAGGTTCATCTAACGGCGGCCATGGGCCTGCGGTCATCTCCCGGTCCAGGACGGGCTCGATCTTGTGCTTTCCAGCCGAAAAACCACCTTGGTAATATTCATCAAGAATATCATAATATTTGTGGCGTCAAGGTAATCCATATCTGCATAGATCTGAGGTGGTGACGCTCAATACCCGGTACCCGCCGAAGGCATTGCCACCACCCGTGCTTACTACACCCCGACAACCAACCAGTGCCCGGCTCAAGCAGTACACGAAGCGCAGGGTGCTCGCGGCGAGCAATTCAGCCCGGACGAGCCTGTAGGTTTTTTTGTGTCTGCCTGCTCATCTGGAGAAATCCGATCACCCCTGGAGTAGAATCAGATCGGAAAGTTGAGGGTAGCCGATGGAATCAAAGGTGTATGGACAACAATCGAGCCTCACGCATGAAGAAATCCTGCGATACTCCCGTCATCTTCTGATGCCAGAAGTCGGCTTGGAGGGGCAGCAGCGATTGAAGGAGTCCTCGGCGTTGATCATCGGCGCCGGCGGCCTCGGCTCACCGGTGGCGATGTACCTCGCCGCAGCCGGGGTCGGGCGGCTGGGTCTCGTGGATTACGATGTCGTCGACTACACCAACTTGCAGCGCCAGATCATCCACGGCAGCGCAAACCTCGGGGAACGGAAGGTTGAATCAGCGCGTGCACGACTCTCTGACCTGAACCCGGCGATCGAGGTCGAGATCTATGATGTACCTTTTACAAGCGAGAATGCCCTCTCGATCGCCGCTGATTATGATCTTCTAATCGACGGCACCGATAACTTCCCAACCCGCTACCTGGTCAACGACGTATGTGTGATGACTGGGAAACCAAATGTCTACGGTTCGATCTTCCGCTTTGAGGGACAGTTAAGCGTCTTCTGGTCAGAACATGGCCCGTGCTATCGCTGCCTTTTCCCTGAACCTCCCCCACCCGGTTTGATCCCCTCCTGCGCCGAGGGGGGTGTTTTTGGGGTTCTGCCGGGAACGATCGGGACGCTTCAGGCGACTGAGGCCTTGAAGATCCTGCTGGGCATTGGCAGCCCACTTCTCGGCAAACTCTTGCTCTATGATGCGCTCGACATGAGCTTCCAGGTCGTTCAACTGAAGAAAAACCCGGCGTGCAAGGTCTGTTCGCCCAAACCCGAGATCACCGAGCTCATCGATTATGAAGCCTTCTGCGGTGTCCCGGGTCACGACCGGATCGAAGATCAATTGCCAGCTGAGTGGGAAATCGAGGCGGAGGAGCTGGCCGAACGGATCTCAAACGGCGAGTCAATCAAGCTCATAGACGTCCGTGAACCGCATGAGCTGCGCATCTCAGCCCTCCCGGGCGCAACATTGATCCCGCTCGGCTTGCTGGCTGCAGAGATGCACGAACTCGATTCAGCACAGGAGATCGTCCTCTTTTGCAAGTCTGGTTCGCGCTCTGCACGTGCCCTGGAACTGCTTGCCGGGGCAGGGTTTCGCAAACTCAAGAATTTGCACGGTGGGATCAACGCCTGGGCGCAGCAGGTGGACCCCACGCTGCCGATCTATTGATGGATCTTGTACGTGGATGGCCGACGTCATGGTCTACCCTCGCTTTTCTATATGCTACAGGCGCAGCGATCAGCGCAGGCAGATCTCCCGCGCACCGGCAGGAGTCTGCGGCAGTGTACAATCAGAATTGCATCGATCCTCCGCTGAACGATGTCCTTGATCCCAGCGGAATCCCTACATAACCATGCGACGATCCTCACTCACACTCATCTTGTTCATCCTGGGCCTGATCGCCGGGTGTGTATCAGCGCCTGTCACCGGCCCTACCCCCACACCTGAGCGCACAAGCACCGCCACCGGCATCCCTGTATCACCCACGCCAGCGTGGTCCATATCCGGTCCTGACCTCGAACTGCAGGCAATCGATGAAGGGCTGCTCTTGACCGGGACCTTTGAGAACACAACCGTGAGCAGCATCGCCCAAATTGAGCTCGATGCGCAGCTGGTCGATGAACAGGGAGAAATCGTGGTCCAGGCCTCGCTGCAGCCTGTCCCCTCCGCCCTCGCTGCCGGTGAAACAGCCGGCTTTGCGATCGTCTTTCCTGCCCCGGGGCGTCCGGTTCTCCCCGTCGTCCGAGTCCAGGCTTATGAGCAGGTCCCGGCCAATAAAACCCGGGTTTCGGTGGAGATAATGGATGTTCGTCCCGGCAACGATGGCCAGACCTATGTTGTGGGCGAGATATTCAACCACAGTTTCAACTATGCTCGAGTAGATGACTTGCTGCTGCTCGCTGCAGGCGCTGCCACGAGCCCTGGAGCTGCCTTTCTCATCCCTGGCAACCAGGGACTGCCGCCACGATCAAGCGTATTCTTCCTCGCATCCGTTGTGGGAATGGCCCCAGTGGCAAGCTGGCGGACCTTCGTCGATGTCTCAACTTCCGGGACCCCTGATACGCCTAAGCTTGTCCTCACAGAACCGATCACATTACACTTCACGGACCAGGGCCGCCCATTCCACATCCTGCAGATACAAAACCAAGGCAGCTTGCCGCGCTGGTTAGGCGGGCAGCTGGCTTTATTTACCGAAGGGACGCTGTTATCGCTTAGTGATATCTCATCCCCCTATCCCCTCCAGCCGGGGGAGATCCGTGTTATTTCCATCAAGACGTATCCCGGGCTTCCATCTGACCCCGCGTCGACATTGGTCAGTATGGAGACATGGCAGCCTGAGCTCCGACTCGATGCGCTTCGCTCAAGACCCGCCCTCGAGCCCGTTCTCAGCCTGAAGGTCGAAGTAGCCCAATTTGAAACGATCGGGGGATTGATTTTTATCCGTGGCAACCTGACCAATGAGCACCCGGCTGCAGTCGTCGATCCATCCGTGCAGGTTGTGTCACGTGATCAATCCGGCCGGGTACTCGACTCTGCCTGGGTCAAGCCGGCAAAGGACCTGGCGACGGGCGATACGGTTAGCTTCGAATTGACACTTATGCTGCCAGCGGGGACAACGGCTGAGATGAGCGAATACGATATCCAGGGACAGGGGATCACAAGAAGTGGGGAGTGACCAGGAACACGGCACCCAGACCATTTCGATCTGGTATACTTTCCTTGCTGCCCCGGCTATCCGGGGCAGTTTAACCGTCACTTTGCCACCTTTTTACCAGGAGGTGGATAGCGTACGACACCAGGCTCTTTTGCCTGGATGGACCTCGGGTGAGGAGTCAGATGAATAAAACCAAGAAGCTGGAACTCTACCATGAGATGGTGCTTGTACGGCGCGTTGAAGAACGCGCTGCGCAGCTTTATCAAGAAGGAAAAATCGGCGGCTTTTTGCATCTTTACATTGGCCAGGAAGCCGTTGGATGCGGCGCGTTGGCTGCACGCCAGCCCCAGGACCGTGTCCTGACCGCATACCGCGATCACGGTATCGCCCTCGCAGCTGGGATTGAAGCAAAAGTCGTCATGGCTGAACTGCTGGGGAAAAAGACCGGGACATCCAAGGGTTTTGGTGGCTCGATGCACATGGCTGACACCAGGCTGAACTACTGGGGTGGCCACGCCATCGTCGGATCTCACCTCCCCTTCGCAGCCGGCATGGCGCTCGCCGATCGATACCGTGAGCAGGACAACGTCACCCTGTGTTTCTTCGGGGACGGCGCAACCAACATCGGGTACTTCCATGAGGCACTCAATCTTGCCGGTGTATGGGACCTTCCCGTCGTATGGATTTGCGAGAACAATCAGTATGGAATGGGCACAGCAGTCGCCCGGGCTTCAGCTGTGGAGGAGATCCACATGAAAGCTGAAGCCTACAACACTGCGCACAGCCGGGTCGATGGGATGCACGTCATGAAAGTGTATGAAGCTGTCCAGGAGGCGATCCAGCATGCGCGCGAGAAAGGCCCCTACTTTCTAGAAGCAATTACGTATCGCTTTGAAGGCCATTCGATGGGCGACCCCGAGCGCTACCGCACCAAGGACGAGGTGGGTTCTTGGGAGGAGAACGACCCGATCGGCATCTACCGCAAGTACCTGATCGAAGAAAAGGTGGCGGATGAAGCTGCGCTTAACAAGCAGGAGCAACGGGTCGAGGATGAAGTCCAGGAAGCAGTTCAATACGCCGAGGAGAGCCCCGATCCCACCTGGGATGATCTGCTCGAAAGCGTTTATGTCGATGACTACAGGGATGAATCATGAGCGTCATAACCATGCGTGAGGCGATCTCCCAGGCTTTATGGGAGGAGATGGAGCTCGATGACCGGGTCTTCATCATGGGCGAGGAGGTTGGTGTCTGGGGCGGTACCTATGCTGTCACCCGCGGTTTCTATGATCACTTCGGCGAGAGACGCGTCCGGGATACCCCGATCGCAGAATCCGTGATCGTTGGCGCAGCGAATGGTGCGGCGATGGTGGGTTTAAGGCCGATCGCCGAGTTGATGACGATCAACTTCGCTTTTACGGCCATGGATCAAATCGTGAACCAGTCTGCGAAGCTACACAGCATGTTCGGCGGCCAATTCACGCTTCCACTCGTGATCCGGGCCGTCGGTGGAGGCGGGCGACAGCTGGCGGCGACACACTCACAAACACCGGATGTGATCTTCGCGCACTTCCCTGGGCTGAAAGTAGTCTCACCCGGGACACCGCACGATGCAAAAGGTCTGCTTAAATCAGCCATCCGCAGTGATGATCCTATCCTTTTCGTTGAGAATGCGACCCTCTACCAGGTTCGAGGTGAGGTTCCCGATGAAGAATTTTTAGAACCGATCGGCGTCTCCAAGGTTCAGCGCTCGGGCGATGCAGTTACGCTGGTAACTTACTCAAAGATGCTCCAATTCTCTTTGAAAGCAGCCGATGAGCTAGCCAAGGAAGGGATCGAGATCGAGATCGTCGACCTACGTACGCTCCGCCCGCTTGATATGGGCCCTGTCGTCGAGTCGTTCAAGCGGACCAATCGCGCCGTGTTGGTTGAGGAGGGGTGGCGTTCTTACGGCGTGATGGCCGAGATCGCCGCCCGGCTCTACGAGCAGGCTTTTGATTATCTCGACGCACCCATCCGCCGGGTCGCCCAACGCGAAGTCCCACTGCCCTACAATTCCGCCCTTGAACAGCAGGCGCTGCCTCAGATCGAGGACATCATTCGGGCTGTGAAAGAGGTGCTTTGATGGCCGACGTCGTCAAGATGCC
The DNA here is from genome assembly GCA_034430615.1 of Anaerolineales bacterium. Lineage (GTDB taxonomy): Bacteria > Chloroflexota > Anaerolineae > Anaerolineales > E44-bin32 > E44-bin32. Next base: position 30,073 of record DAOUEJ010000065.1, read on the forward strand.
CAAGCTGGGATTCGATATGACCGAGGGTACGCTCGTGCGCTGGGTGGTCGGCGAGGGCGAGATAATCGAGACCGGGCAAGTGCTGGCCGAGATCGAAACCGATAAGGCGACCGTCGAAGTTGAGGCTCCTGCCTCCGGCATCGTCTATAAGCATGTCATCACGGAAGGCTCGATCGTCCCGGTGGGTAATCCGATTGCGATCATCGGGGCTGAGGGTGAGGACATCGACAGCATTGAGCTTACCGGTGAGGAACTTTCTCCTGCAGCCAGCACCCAGATACCGGAACGGGCTGCGGCGGCAACCGCAGATAGCGTGAGCGAGGTTGAGGCCAGGACCGTGTTCTCCGGGACCGACTACCCTGGAGGGGTCAAGGCTTCACCCGTCGCCCGACGCATCGCTGAGGAGATAGGCATTGATCTGGCTCGCATTCAGGGGAGCGGACCCGGGGGACGGATCATCAAGGTGGATGTTGAGTCACATGTGCCCGGACCGGATCGAACGGCTACCGTCGCAGCTCCCCGGCCATTCCTGGCAACCGCGCCCAGGCAAACAGAACGTGTGCCGGTGAGCAAATTACGGGCCATGATCGGCAAACGCATGACGCGGGCCAAACAGGAGCTGCCCCACTTCTACGTCACGTCGGATGTTGACGCTGGCCCGGTTATGGCAGCTCGAACCCAGCTGAATGGCGCGCTGCCGGAGAACGAGAAGCTGTCGGTGAACGACTTCATCGTCCGCGCGGCTGCACTGGCCTTGCGTGAGTTCCCCAACCTGAACGCTTCACTTGAAGGGGATGTGATCGTGCGCCACGGGGAGATCAACATCGGCATCGCTGTGGCAGTCGAGCAGGGTTTGCTGACGGTCGTCACCCGCAATGCGGACCAGAAGCCGATCCGTACGCTCTCGAGTGAGATCCGGGCGATGGTTGACCGCACGCGATCTGGCAAAGTTCGACCGGAGGACGTCGAGGGATCGACGTTCACTGTGTCCAATCTGGGGATGTTCGATGTCGACCATTTCATCGCCATCATAAATCCGCCCGAGGCCGCGATCTTGGCTATCGGAAGCGTGCGCGAAGAACCCGTCTACGCCGGCGCCGATCTGGTACGCGCTCAGCGCATGAAGGTCACACTTTCAGCAGATCATCGCGTAACCGATGGTGCCGAAGCTGCACGCTGGCTGCAGGTCTTCAAGCGCTACTTCGAGCAGCCGTTATTGATGTTCATCTAGTGCTCATTAGCCTGTGCACTGCTGATTGGCAGATTGGCGCATCTGAACCGGTAGGGGCTACAATTGCCTCGAACCCGAACCTGAGGACGACGCGTGTCTGAACTATCCCGCATCCTGATCGTCGATGACGAACCCGATACTGTTGGTTTAATCGAAATCACCCTCGGATCAGCCGGGTACATGCATGAATCAGCCTACTCTGCCTTTGATGCGAACCAGAAGATCAAGAATGTTCCTTTCGACCTGATCCTGTTGGACGTGATGATGCCAGATACAAGCGGGTTCGATCTGGTCCGCGAACTGCAGCAGGATGGTATGTATTTACCCCCTATCATCTTTCTCACAGCGCGTGGGCGTCCAGAGGATATCGAAGCTGGAAATGCGCTCGGTGCAAAAGGCTACCTAGTCAAACCCGTAACCCGCGGCAGGTTACTCGATGCCATCAAGGCCGCTCTCTATGAGTCCGCCTAACACCCCCGCAGCGCTCGAAGACCAACTCGATTTGCTGACCACGTACCTGGAAGAACTTGAACCCTACCTGATGTCCCAGGAGCTCTTCTGGCCGATTGGATCCATGAACACGCAGTCCCCAAAATTGACGATCGGGAACCTGCTCCTCACATTGAAAACGGTAGGAGCGAGGCAATCTACACTTAATCCTGGCCAGCAGGGACGCCTGCATCAGATCCAAACCCACTGGAATCAGACCTCGATGAAATGGGCTTCCGCCATTTCCAGCAAAGCCGTACGTGAGATGGGCGCGCGCTTGAACTTGTGGCGGGGTTTTCTCACAGATCTCATAGAAGGACAGGACCGGCGCTACCTCTATTCTACAGAAGTACGCAACCGTGTGCTCTTCGAGCTGCTTGTATCGCTCACGACGGACGAAGACGCATCCGCTGATCTCCGAACAACCATGCTGAGCCTCGATGGTCGGATGCAAGCTCTGACCCAACCCGCTCCTTTCCAGTGGGAGGATTTCCTGCAGGCCGATTTCAACCGAGAGTCCTTCCCCTTTCTTTACCGGACTACATCCGAACAGGCCTAAAATCATCCATGTGAAATGAAAACGGCGGTCAGCTAAAGCTGACCGCCGTCTGCTTGCTACTGAATTCGAGACCTACTTGGCATAATCGACTGCACGAGTCTCACGGATCACGGTCACCTTGATCTGCCCTGGATACTGCATGCCTTCCTCAATCTTCTTCGCCACGGTTCGGGCAAGGCGGTTGGCCTCCAGATCATCGATATCCTCGGGGCGTACGATAACCCGGATCTCGCGGCCCGCCTGCAGCGCATAGCTCTGGTTCACTCCTTCAAACGAGTTGGCGATTTCCTCCAGCGCCTTGATACGCTTGATGTACTGTTCGAGGCTCTCACGCCGTGCCCCAGGCCTGGCACCGCTGATCGCATCGGCCGACTCGACGATCACCGCTTCCACCGATTCTTGCTCCACTTCATGGTGGTGGGCCTCAATCGTATTCACCACGGCCGCACTGACGCCATAGCGGCGGCAGAAATCAGCGCCCAGCGACGAGTGCGTGCCTTCAACCTCATGGTCCATAGCCTTGCCTAGGTCGTGCAGCAAGCCTCCCGCTTTTGAAATCTCGACATCTGCACCCAGTTCGGCTGCAATAACTCCGGCAAGCTGCGCGGTTTCAACCGCATGCGCCAACTGGTTCTGCCCGTAGGAGGTGCGGAACTTCAAACGGCCGAGCTTCTTGGTGATCTCCGGGTGCAGGCCCGGCACCCCGGCATCGAAGGCCGCTTTTTCGCCCTCTTCCACGATCAAATTCTCGACTTCATTCTTCTGCTCGGAAATGATCTTCTCGATTTGAGCCGGGTGGATGCGGCCGTCGAGCACAAGCTCTTCCATCGCTCGACGGGCGATCTCACGCCGCACCGAATCAAAACAGGATATGGTGACCGCTTCCGGCGTGTCGTCAACGACCACGTCCACGCCCGCGGCCTGCTCAAATGAACGGATATTACGCCCGTTGCGACCGATGATCCGGCCCTTCATATCGTCCGAAGGCAATGGCACAACCGAGACGGTCACCTCGGCCACATGATCGGAGGCAACGCGCTGGATGGCATCGGCAACTAGCGTGCGAGCCCGTTTTTCGCCTTCTTGCTGGGCCTCTTCTTCGATCTGGCGGATGATGCGCATCATATCCCCCCGGGCTTCCTTCTCGACCTCTTGCAGCAACTGGCCCCTGGCTTCTTCCTGGGTCATGCTCGAGACCCGTTCGAGCTCAAAGACGATTTCTTCATAGCGCTGTTCTAGTTCGTTCGCCCGCTTATCCATCGAGCTCTGTCGTTTGCTGAGCACCTGATCGCGTTTATCGAGCTGGTCAAAACGGCGATCAACATCGGCCCGTCTCTGCTGGATGCGCTCTTCCTCGCGCGACAGTTCCGCTCTCCGGCGCTTGAGTTCCTCTTCCGCATCATCCCGGATCTTCAACGCCTGGTCCCGGGCTTCGAGCTCTATGTCTTTTGCTTTCGCCCGCGCCTCTTCGAGCATGCGATCAGCAGTGGCCTGGCGACTGCGTACATTCCGCTCCAACTGGAGTTGGCGGAGGAAATACCCGATAAGCGCACCGGCGCTTAGCGCGATCACAATACTGACGATGGTGGTTATGTCCACGTCCTTACCTCACTTTCACCCTCGGAATGTAATTCCCCTGAGTCGATCTCCTTGAGCACGTCTTTGATGACGGCGTAGCTGAACCCGCGTCGCTCGAGGTAACCGGACAAGCGCCGTTGGGCGATTTCTTGCGGGAGATGCCGGTAACGACGCCAACCCCCGCGTGCTGCCTTACGGGCTGCCGAAGTATCGTCATAGCCTTCCAGCGCCTGACTGATGAGCTCCTTGCCGACCCCCTTGCGGGCCAATTCGATGCTCAAAGCTCGGGCGCTGCGAGGTCGAAAGCTAAGCCGGTTCTCAACCCACGCTCTAGCAAAGGCGCCATCATCGACCAACTCATTTGTTTTCAGGCGCTCCAAAGTGCGGTCCTGCACTGCCTCAGGAACTCCATTCCGGGCTAGCTTCTCTCGGATTTCTTGCTCGGCGTGTGGCCGCCGGCTGAGCCAACGTACTGTCCGGCGGTAGGCACGCTGCTCTTCATCTTGTCTCGATAATTGCTGGATATCACTTTCGGATAAATGTTGACCCACCTTTAGATCCGCGATCAGGCTCCCGTCAAGGCTGAATCGATAGGCGTGATCGACGTAAACGCCGACCCGCGTCTTATCCTTCTTCTGCGCCTTGATCGCCGTAATTTCCCCTGGCAAGCAAACCTCGCCTTCCTAATAAGCAAGAGCCGCGGACCATGATCATGGCCGCGGCTAAGGCAGGACGATGGGGATGGTATCCCCGGAAGAAATCTAGACGCCGAGACGACCCACCCTGTTGAGAGGGTGAGAAAGCCAGGTTTTATTTGCCTATGCCCAGGGTTCGGGCGATCTTCTCAAGCCAGTCCACCTACAATGTTGTTGGTCTATATTTCCTGGTTTCTCGGTGTCAAATCTCACTCTTGAGATCGTATCCAGTGCCTTCGCCGCAAGAATCTTTACTGTTTTAACTTTCTCCCGCAGCGTGATCGTTTCCAGCACTTCCGTGCTCTAGTCTGGTTCTTGCTCCTCGTTCGCTTCGCTATCAGCCACCGGCTGAACATCTACGCGGATGGCTGCTTCGATTTCGTCCGCCATTGCTGGGTTTTCCCTCAGGAACGATTTCGCGTTCTCTCGCCCCTGCCCCAGGCGGGTTTCACCGTAGTTGTAGAATGAACCCCGCTTCTCAATAATATCTTTCTCTACGCCCAGGTCAAGAATATCCCCGGACTTTGATATCCCCTCGTTGTACATCACATCAAATTCAGCCACCTTGAACGGTGGGGCGACCTTGTTCTTCACCACCCGCACCCGCACCCGGTTCCCGACCACTTCCTGTCCGACCTTGATGCTCTCGATCCGGCGCACATCCAACCGCACCGAGGCATAGAACTTCAACGCCCGTCCCCCGGTCGTCGTCTCCGGGTTGCCGAACATCACCCCGATCTTCATCCGCAGCTGGTTCGTGAATACGACGGCCGTGTTTGTCTGCTTGATCGCTCCGCTCAACTTGCGCAGCGCCTGGCTCATCAGCCGGGCCTGCATCCCCATCGTCGCATCCCCCATGTCGCCTTCGATCTCGGCCCGTGGCACCAGCGCCGCCACGCTGTCGATCACCACGATATCGACCGCACCGCTGCGCACCAGCGTCTCGGCGATCTCCAATGCCTGCTCGCCTGTGTCCGGCTGCGAGATGTACAGATCATCCACATTCACCCCGCAGCGGGCGGCGTAGGACGGATCGAGGGCATGTTCCATATCGATGTAGGCGCACACGCCTCCCAGACGCTGCGCTTCGGCCACAAGATGCTGGCAAAGCGTCGTCTTGCCCGAAGCCTCCGGACCGAAGATCTCGGTCACCCGCCCACGCGGCAGCCCGCCCACCCCCAGCGCCAGATCGAGCGCCAGAGACCCGGTGGGGATCGCGTCCACCGCCAGGTTCTCTGCCTCGCCCCAACGCATGACCGATCCCTCTCCAAAACGCTTGCGGATGTCCTGAATAGTATTCGACAGGACTTCCTGCCGCTGAACATCGTCTTCAATTCGCTGCCTGTTTGAGTTTTGGCTCGCCATCGTCTGCCTCCATCCCGGATATAGACCATTTGTTCTGAATAACAATTCCAGTATAGCACGTTTGTTCTATCCGTCAAGTGCCGGCGACTGATGGGTTGGATCGCCGAATACCGATATAATGAGTGCAAAATGGCAGTTGACCAGCCCCATTCCCGATCTAAAACGCGACGGATAGGCAGGCGAAACCTGGGATTACAGCTCCTGGCGATCTACCTGCTCTTTGTGCTACCGATCATCATCGCCGCGATCGGGTTCGACCTGGCCGGCAGCCAACGGCTCCAGGCGGATGTACGCACGGCAGATCTTGCTCTCGCACGGGCGCTTGCGTTGGAGACCGAATCCAAACTCTCGGATGCCCTCTTTACCGTTGAGCAGATGGCGCTCCATCCAGCAGTGATCCAAGCGGATGAAGCGGGCATGCTGCAGTTATTCGAGGATATCGCCCGAGCGCGTCCTGACGTCAATTTAATTTACCGGCTTGGCCCGGATGGGATCATGCTCTTCCACTTTCCGGTGGGACCAGGGTCCACGGTGGGTGTGGATTTTTCTTTCCGGGATTATTTTCAGGACGCACGTCGCGCCAACGGTGCTGTGATTTCCAAGGGACGTATCTCCCCGACGACGGAGGAACCCGTCACAACCACGGTGATGCCGCTGCGTAGTCAAGATGGCAGTTTTCTTGGGATCGTAGCCACGAATATCCGCCTGCAAAGCCTTTCCGATACGCTCAGCGCCATCGCCGCTGAAAACCCCGCCGGCCAGAGCTACCAGGTCAGCATCATCGATTCCGCCGGTCAAATCATCGCCGATCGCGACCCCCAGCGCCTGCTTGGCCTGCTGAGTGAAGATTCACCCGCTGTTGTGAAAGATGTCCTCCTCGGCCGGGAAGGCAGCCAGGTCGTCCCGGATGCGCAGGGGGTTGAGTGGCTGAGCTCCTTCGTGCCTATCCCGAGCGGTGTTTGGGGGGTAATTGTGAGCAGACCGGTATCGATTGCATTTGCCACCGCAAATGCATTTCACCGTGGGCTGCTGATCGCGATTGGTGTCATTTTTTTCGGGGGAGTTTCCTTCTGGCTATTGCTCTCGCGGCGTGTGATCCAGCCGCTCGAGCGGTTGGCCGCGTACAGCCGCACCATCGCCGGGTCAGCGGAACTCAGCCAGAACGATCAACAGGATCTGGCTCGGCTATCGGATCGACCCGATCAGATGGGCTACCTTGTGCGGAGCCTGCAACGCATGGAGCAGACGATTGAAGAGCGGCTCACAGAGCTTTCCATGCTGCTTGAAACGAGCAAAGCGGTGGTCTCGTCACTCGAACCGGATACGGTCCTCAATCGCATCGTCGATCAAACGACGCGCCTGACCAGCGCCGAGACGTGTGCGATTGTCGCCCTCGACGAGAAAGCGAACGAGTTCCGGATCAGGGCCAGCCGGGGACTCTCCCAGTCTTACATCCAGAGGCTGAGGATCGATCCTACCGAACCCAACTCACCCTCGATGCGCGCCATTCGCAGCCGGCAGCCGATCCAGGTTGAGGATACGGAGGACGATCCGACTTTCCAACTCCTTCGTCCACGCGCACGCGCGGAAGGCTACCGGGCACTGCTCGCCGTGCCGCTGCTTACGCAGCATGCCGCCTCCGCTGTTCTCCTCGTTTACTATAAAGAACCACATACCTTTAGTGAACGAGAGGTCAGCCTGGTGTGGAACTTCGCCAACCACGCTGCGATGGCCATCGAGAATGCCGAACTTTACTCCCGCAGCGACGAGCAACTGCAGAGACAGAGCCGCCGGCTTGAATCGCTCTACGAAAGCATGTCCGATGGTGTCATCCTGGAGGATATGTCCGGGGCAGTTCTCTTCTGCAATCAGAGCATGTGGGATCTAACAGGCCTTAAACCCGAACAGCGTGCGAGCCTCGACGCGCGTGCGATCCGAGAGCGGCTTTTGCAATCTGTCCTGCAACCCGAAGAGACGCGCACAGCGATCGACGCGGCGCTGCTCGCAACCGGATCGCAAAGCGTCGAGTGGGGGATGCTCCGCGGAGGCAACCGTCTGAACTTAAGACTGCAAACGTTTCAGGTGACCGATTCGAATGGCAAGCTAATCGGGCGCGGCCAATTCTTCCAGGATATCACCCGCGACCGAGAACTAGACCGGATGAAGGACAGCCTGATCGCCACAGTATCGCATGAACTGCGGACCCCACTGGCTGCGATCAAGGGCTATGTATCGACGCTTCTGGCGAAAGATGTAGAGTGGGATGCAAGCGCTCAGGAAGAGTTCCTGCACGTCATCAGCCAGGAGACGGATCGTTTGAGCAACCTGGTAGATGATCTGCTCGATCTCTCGCGGATCGAGAGCGGAAGCCTGAACGTCCAGCGATCTACCTGCTTGCTTCCAAATCTCGTCCAGCGTGCACTGCAGAGCGTCCATCCCAAACCCAGCCTGCCCCCGGTGGTCGAAATCGATCCCGACCTTCCTGCTCTAAATGTGGATGCTCGCAAGATCGAAGGGGTACTCCGCAATCTGATCGAAAACGCCATCAAGTATGCCCAGACCAACTCACCACTGCAGATCTCCGCCCGACTTCAGGATTCTTGCGTCCATATCCGCGTCGAGGATGATGGGCCCGGGATCCCGAACGAGTTCGCTGACCACATCTTCACACCGTTCTTCCGGGGGGAAGATGGGTTAAAGCGCGACCAGTCGGGCGCGGGCCTCGGCCTGTCGATCTGCCGTGGTTTCGTGCGGGCCCACGGTGGTGAAATCTGGCTTGAACCCCGCCAGCGGGGCACATGCATCACTTTTTCACTGCCTGTTGAAATCGAGGCACAGGATGCCTGAACCGCATGTCCTCGTCGTTGACGACGAAAAGTCGCTCCGGGATTTCATCCGCCGCAATCTGGACGTGCGTGGATACCGGGTCCAAACAGCCGCCAATGGCCTCGAAGCATTGGCCTTGATCACGACAGAAAACTTCGATCTCATCATCCTGGACCTGATGATGCCGCATATGGACGGCCTAGAGACGACCCGCCGGGTGCGTGAAACCTCGATCGTGCCGATCATCATTCTCACCGCGCTGGGTGAGGAGAACGACAAGATCCGGGCCTTCGATCTCGGCGCGGATGATTACCTGACCAAACCCTTCGGCGTGGAAGAACTTCTGGCGCGCGTGCGTGCTGTGCTCAGGCGGTCATCCTGGCGCGAAATCCCGAAAGGTGATGAGCGGCATGTGCTCCAGCGAGCGGGTGTTACCATCGACCTCGACCAGCGCCAGGTCACACATCATGGGCAAGAAATCGACCTGACCCCGACCGAGTTCGAGCTGCTGCATGTCTTGATGCGCGACGCCGGAATTGTTCTCTCCCATCGTGACCTGCTGCACCGGGTGTGGGGACCCGAGTATCAAGACGAAGTGGAGTATGTCCGGGTCTACATCGGTCGGCTGCGCCGCAAGCTCGAACGCGACCCGCTGGAACCCGAGCTTCTCCTGACAGCGCGCGGCGTCGGCTACCGCTTCACCCGCGAATAGGAATTTCCCGCTCGTTTTCGAAATATTTATATTTACCGCAGCTTGTTTATCCCATTTTCACCCTTAGATGAAAGAATAGGGTCGAGGCATGTCAGCTCAGGCCTTTGGCATGCTATTCGAGAGGAGGTGCTTCGGTCGCGACCTACTGCCGACGAAATCCCCCACTACCCCATTCCAGAGGAGAAGGAAGAAATGAAAAACAGGCTGTTTACATTATTAACCTTGCTCGTCTTAGTTGCACTTGCGCTCGGCGCGTGCGCTCCAGCGGCCGCTACTCCGACCGAGGAACCCATTGCTCCTCCAACGGAGGAAACCTCGGAAGAGCCGATGGCGACAGAGGAACCAGAAGCCCCCCCGATGACTGAAACCACGCTCAAGCTCGGATATACCGCCTCGCTTACCGGCAATTTGAACGTTTCATCCGGCCGGCAGGACAAGGGTTTGCAGTTGTGGATTTCGGATGTAACCGCAGCAGGCGGTTTCCAGGTCGGAAACGAGATGGTGACCTTTGAACCTATCTTCTATGATGACGAAAGCACGAATGAGCGCGTGCAGGAGCTGTATACACGCCTGGCGACCGAAGACAACGCCGACTTCCTGATAAGCCCCTACTCGAGCGGCCTGACCGGCGCATCTGCCGTCATCGCCGAGCAGTACGGAAAGGTCATGATTACAACCGGTGCTGCCTCCGATTCGACCTATAAACTGGGCTACACCGGCGTCTACCAGGCCTACACGCCTGCCAGCCGCTACCTGGTCGGAGCCGTTGATCTGCTCCAGACCCTGGATCCAACCATGACCAGGGTCGCCTTTGTGCATGAGAGCGACCAATTCTCGACCGATGTTGTGGCTGCCGCTGCAGCCTATGCTGAATCGCTCGGGTTTGAGGTTGTCCTGAACGAAGCTTATGACACGGGCACGACCGACTTCGGCCCCTTCATCAACAAGATCGAAGCGGCTGCACCCCAGGCACTGATGGGTGGTGGACACTTCCAAGATGGATCCACTTTCGCCAAGCAGCTCTTCGAAAAAGGTGTCGAAATAGCCTATGTCACGTTGCTTGTGGCGCCCCCCGAACCGGATTTCGCCGAGCTGGGTGATGCTGCTTTCGGCATCATTGGACCGAGCCAGTGGGAGCCGCTGGCCGAGTTTTCACCCGAGTCAGCCGCGGCTGCCGGGTTGGAGTGGTTCGGGCCATCGAGCGCCGAGTTCGTCGATGCCTATGTCGCTGCATACAGCGAGCAACCCTCCTACCATTCAGCTGGCGGGTACGTTGCTGGCCTGATCCTGCAGAAAGCCATCATGGATGCTGGATCCTATGACCCGGATGCTGTAAAGGCTGCTCTGGATGCGATGGACGTCCTGACCTTCTATGGTCGGATCAAGTACGATACGTCCGCCGAATCGCACGGCCTGCAGCTGGGCCACAGCATGGTCTACATCCAGTGGCAGAAGGACGATGCAGGAACCCTGTTGAAACAGGTCGTCTGGCCGCTGGAAGGGGCTAGCGCGGAAACGATCTTCCCGATCCGCTAAACCAAACACAGATCCACTACCTGCAGGGGGCTGAACGGCCCCCTGCAGGTAAGCCGAAGGATAGGAGCAACCTATGTTCGATATCTTGCTTCCGTCGCTGGTCGACGGCTTAATGATCGGATTTGTCTACGGGTTGGCGGCGATGGGCCTGAGCCTGATCTGGGGCGTGATGAACGTGATCAACCTCGCCCACGGTCCGATCATCGCCCTGGGCATGTTTGGGCTCTACCTGGCCTTCAACACGCTCGGGTTAAACCCCTACCTGGCGCTGATCCTGGTCGCCCTGGCCGGGCTTCTGTTAGGCGTGCTGATCTACTACGTCGCCGTACAGCGTGTGCTCACTGCACCACACCTCTCCACGCTGCTGGCAACGTTCGCGGTGAATATGATCCTGATCGGTATCGGAACGGCGATCTTCAGCGTTTCCCCTTACAACGTTGATTTCTCGATGGGCAGCATGGACTTCGGTCCGGTCCGTGTACTCTGGACCCGGGTTGCAGCCGCCCTGGCGGCGCTGATAGCAACCGGGCTTTTGTATGCCTTTCTCTTCCGCACGCGCCAGGGTAAGAACATCCGGGCCGTGGCCAATAACCGCGTGGCCGCAGAATTGATGGGTATCCCGTCCTCGCGTGTACTCGCGCTCAGCTTTGGGATCGGAACCATGCTGGCGGCCACCGCTGGCGGCTTGATCGCCACCTTCTTCCCCTTCACGATCCTGGCCGGCGGCGGTTACGAGCTGCGCAGCTTCGTGATCGTCGTGCTCGGCGGTCTGGGCAATCCGCTCGGGGCGCTGGTCGGTGGCCTGATCCTGGGCATGCTGGAGGGCGTCATCCCGGTCTTCATGCAGACCAGCTGGGTGCCGGTGATCGAATTCGCCCTCTTCGTTTTCATCATCATCATCCGTCCAAGTGGACTTCTGGGGAGCCGAGTATGAAAATCTACACAAAACCCGGCTTCTGGCTGCCGATCGTCCTGGTAGCCCTGGTCGGCCTGTGGCCGATCATCACCGATAATGCGGCCAATCGAGAGGTCGTGTCTTCGATCCTCGTTTCTGTTGTCCTTGCTTCCAGCCTCAACATCCTGCTCGGTTATACAGGCTATGTAAGTTTCGGTCACATCGTCTTCTTTGGCTTTGGCGCCTACACTGGTTTCTACCTGATGAGCGTCCAAGGCTGGTCGATCTACGCTGCCATGATCATGGCCGGCCTGGTGCCTGCCTTCCTAGCCTTCCTGCTTGGCAAAGCCATCTTGCGCCTGCGAGGCGCGTACTTCGCACTGGCCACGATCGGGGTGAATGAGGCGGCACGCGCCTTTATCAAGAACTTCGAACCTATGGGCGGTTCGGTTGGCATGCAGCTGAACTTCAAGATCTACAATGACTACGGCGGAGCGGCCCAAGCCCTGTGGACAACGTTCTACCTGATGATCGCCGTCACGCTCGCGGTCATCATCGTCAGCTACCTGGTACGCTTCTCGAAGTTCGGGCTGGGTTTGATGGCCATCCGTGAGAATGAGGATGCAGCCGAAGTGATGGGCGTGGTAGCACCCGATTCGAAGACCTGGGCCTACGTCATCTCGGCTATCTTTCCCGGCATCGTCGGGCTGCTTTTCTTCTTCAAGAATGCGACCATCTTGCCCGGAGACGCCTTCCGGCTGCACCTCTCAATCGAGACGATCGTGATGGTGATGCTGGGTGGTGCGGGCACGGTGCTGGGGCCGATCCTGGGTGGAGCGGGCTATCAGCGCTTACGCGGTACGCTGCTCGTCACGCCGCTTTTCCGTAATATCCAGCTGGTCGTTGCCGGCGTCCTGCTCCTGATCATCATCCTCTTTATCCCAGCCGGGATCGTCGGGTGGCTCCGCGATCGGTTCCCAAGCCTGCGGAGGGTGCTGGAATGATCCTTCAAATTCAGAACGTGAGTAAGAATTTCGGCGGCCTGCAGGCGCTGAGCCATGTAACCATCGATCTGCCCGAAGCACAGATCCTGGGTTTGATCGGTCCGAATGGCGCTGGCAAGACGACCCTCTTCAACGTCATCAACGGCATCTACTCACCCAGCGAGGGGCGTGTGTTGTTCCTGGGGAAGGACGTTACCGGAAGCAAACCCTACCGCCTGGCAAAAATGGGCATGGCTCGCACGCACCAGATCGTCCAACCGCTGAATGAACTCAGCGTACGCGAGAACGTCATGGTTGGCGCGTGCTTCGGTGAGGAGAACCATGGCATGACACGCGCTGCGGAGATTGCTGATGAGGTCATTGATTTCGTGGGCTTGGACGAGCGCAAGGAACAATTGGCGATCAACCTCAACGTAGCTCAAAAGAAACGATTGGAGCTGGCCCGGGCGTTGGCTGCGAGACCCAAGTTGCTGCTGCTGGATGAGGTTCTGGCAGGCTTGAACCCATCCGAGATTGCCGGTATGGTGCAAACCGTGGCCGCGATCCGTGAGCGAGGTGTGACGATCATTATGATCGAGCATGTCATGCATGCCGTCATGAAGGTCTCCGACCGAATCTTCGTCCTCGACTACGGCCAGCAGATCGCCGAAGGGACGCCCGATTCGGTCTCTCAGGATCCGAAGGTGATCGAAGCCTACCTGGGTGATCCCAAGCTGGCCGAAGAGATCGCAACCCGCACGAATTGAGGTGCTGTGAGATGCCGATTCTAGAGATAAACGCACTCGAATCAGGGTACGGTGAGGTCCAGATCCTATGGGGGATCGATCTCAAGTTAGAACCTGGGCGCCTGACCTCCCTCGTCGGTGGGAACGGCGCGGGTAAGACCACCACGTTACGCAGCGTAATGGGGTCGATCAAACCCTGGCGGGGCTCGGTCAAGTTCGAAGGCCAGGAGATCAGCGGTTTACCTGCCTATAAGAAACCGGATTTGGGACTGGTCCTCGTCCCTGAAGGCCGTCAGCTCTTCACAAGCATGAGTGTGGACGAGAATCTTGAGATGGGCGCTACAAACAGCCGCGCCAGGGCACATTTAAAGGACAATATCGACAAGGTCTATGAGCTCTTCCCCCGCTTGAAAGAACGCCAGAACCAGCAAGCGGGCACGCTCTCGGGTGGAGAACAGCAGATGCTGGCCGTGGCCCGGGGCTTGATGGCCGAGCCCCAGGTCTTGATGTTTGATGAGCTCTCACTCGGGCTGGCGCCTGTGCTCGTATTAAACCTGTTCCAAACGCTGCGCCGCTTGAAGGATGAGGGCCTGACGATGCTGCTCGTCGAACAGAACGTTCACCTGGCGCTCTCGATCAGCGACTACGCGTATGTGCTGAGCGAGGGACGTGTGACCCTCGAGGGCCCTGCCGAACAGGTTTCCAAGGATAAAATGGTTCAAAAGGCGTATCTGGGGATCTGACCAAGCACGAAACCCTCTGGTATTAACATTGAACGCCGCGCCTCTGGCCGGCGTTCTACTAATTCTCCAAGTCTCACTTCGTTTATATTGAGACTCGACGAGCTTGCACTCAATTCGTTGTGTGACTCATTTTACAGATACGTCTAAACCCCGATCACTTTTGCTCCCACAGTCTATTTCGAATAGCCCGTGCAGCAGTTAAATGCGTGTTTGGGAATATAAACAGGGGCATGAACGATTGTGCCCCTGTTTATATTTGCGCGTGATCAATCCTCTTGCACGAGGCCGTAACAGTGCGGCCTACCGACTACTCTCCCGTCATGTGATGCTGCAATGGTTCGTCACCCGCCTCGAAACCGGAAAGTACAAAGATCACACTGGTGACCAAGGGCCCCGGGTTTCGCCAGCGGTGCCGCAGGTGGGCGGCGAAAAGAAGGGTATCACCGGCAGCCAGCGTGTAGATTTCGCTGACCACCTGGTACTCGAGCTGCCCACGCAGGCAGAGCACAAACTCATGACCGCTGTGCTCGATGAGATCAGGCCCGCCGTTCGCCCCGCTCTCGAGCGTCAGGGCAAAGGGCTCAACCCTCCCGGAGAATTGTTCCCCCCCAAGCCCCTCCCACAAGCCGCGGGTAAAGGGGACTCGCGTGCGCTCTCCAGATCGAATATACACAACCTCAGTAGCTTGCTCCTCTCCAACCTGGAAAAGAGCAGTAATCGGTATCTCGAGCGCGTCGGACACCTTGTAGAGCGTGCTTACAGAGGGTGATGTGCGTCCGCGCTCAATCAAACTCAGGGCATTAGCTGAAATGCCACTGCGCCTGGCCAGTTCGCGAATCGAGTGTCCGCGCACCTCACGTAGGTGACGTAAACGTGTACCCACATCCACCGATATCGCTTCATCGTCTGAAGGATGCATCGCGTTCGATCACTTCTTGCTCACACATGGGTTGAACCGGCTGTATGTATATCATTTCCACCCTCGCCTGCCAACCTGACTGAAGGATTTATAATCAGCGGGTGAAAGCTCGTCTTCGATTCCAGCGTTCTCCCTTCCGAAAACTGTACGCCGTTCCCGCTGAACACGGCTCCTGGATCTGGTGGATCGGTCCTTTGACCCTTGGTACGGCCGCAGCAGGTCGCATCACGCCGGATCTTCTGCTCCTCACGGTCGCCATGCTCGTGGCCTTCCTCATCCGTCAACCCGTGATCCTCTTCGTGAAGGTCAAGAGTGGGAGACGACCGGCGGCAGACCTTGCTCCAGCAGTCTTCTGGGTTGTTGTGTATGGCTTGATCCTTGTGGCGGCAACGATCACCCTCGTCCTTTTAGGACACGCTCGCGTGCTGGTATTGCTCCTGCCCGGCCTGCCAGTATTTGCCTGGCACCTGTGGCTCGTTGCCCGCAGAGAAGACCGCGGCCAGCGCGGCATCGAAATCGTCGGTTCGGGCGTGCTGGCCCTCGCCGCTCCGGCTGGGTATTGGGTTGGTTATGGGTCTGAAGCCACGCTGCCCTGGCTCCTGTGGTCGCTATCCTGGCTGCAATCCGCAGCCTCGATCGTCCTTGTCTACCTGCGCCTCGAGCAGCGCCAGTGGAGCTCGCAGCCGGACTTGCCCGATCGCATTCGCAACGGTGCCAGGACGTTGGGCTACCATTCGGTAAACCTGCTCTATGCTGGAATTCTCAGCAACCTGGGGTTGATACCGTGGCTTGTCGCTGCAGCTTTTGGAGTGCTGCTAGGTGATGCACTCGATGGAGTGCTGCGGCCCGCGATCCAGCAGCGCCCATCGCGTATCGGACTGCGTCAGCTCGCAGCGAGCACTATCTTCTTTGTCACCAGTGCGGCTGCTTACCTGATCTAGGCCTCTCACTCCATACGTTGAGAGCCATTTCCTTCCTGGGATATCTTGGTTCGATCGTGACTGCCAGGCAGCTTCAAGGTTCTGTCGAGAGGTTTTCCCAGGTCAGGACGCGCATCCGGCGCCAGAGTTGATCATCCCGCACACGGCCAGCGAAGTCGAGCCAGGAGCGCTCGATGGACCGCCACCCCCGGCTGGTTGTGATGAGCCACATGTGCAGCTCCACGTCCAACTGCTTGGCGAGCGCGCTGCCAACCAGCAGCGTTCGAGCGAGCTGGTAGTGCTGGTTGCAGGGAGGAGAAGCCGTATCCAGTGTTGGACGGGCGTCCATCTCCAGTACATCGGCCATCAAACCCGGTCCCGGTTCCCAATACTGGCACGGGGTGTCGCTCCGATCCCCCGCGCTGTGGATCTCCGGGCAGCGACCAGTCTGATAGCGGGCACACCGTCCCGGGCTGGACATGTGCTTGACCTCCACCACCACCAGGCGCCTTTCCCCGACCAGGATCAGGTCGATCTCGGTCTTTGGACCGGGACCATCGACTGCCTCGAGCACCTGATCGAGCCCACGCAGCCTTCCCCCTTCGATCGAGAAACCCCAGAAGTACGGGGTCAGCGCATCGTCCTCAACGGTATTTCCGTCATTTGCCGTTCCCCAAACGAGTCTAACACCGGCCAGCCTCTTCCATGAGACGTAGGGTGAGCACAAGGGGTAGAAGCGGTTCCAGAGAAGAGCGTTCTCAGACTGCGAATGGGTGAAGTTTGAGATCACGGATTGGGGCAGGACCTCAAAGATCTGTTCCTGCTCCCCGTGAAGAATGCGCCGAGCGAGCGGTCTCACCTGCTTCTTGCTCATACCAATGATTCCTTCACTTCCAGTATGTGCACATTCATTCTCGTCCACGCTGCATCCTAAGAATTGACACCCCGGAGGACCGGGGTGTTTCAAGCTCAGAAGTATGCCAGAAGCCAATTGGAATTTCAGCCCTGGAATGGAATCGAGATGGGTTGCCCACCCTCAGTAGAGCAACCGGTGCGACCACCCGCAAGGGTTGAAAAGGACAGCGCACACGGCCTACTTAGCGAGGAGCGACTTGGCCTGTTCGACGACATGTGCAGCCGTCAGTCCCAAGTCGGTGTAGATCTCCTCATAGGGTGCAGATTCGCCGAAGCGGTCGATCCCCAGGACAGCGCCCTGGGACCCGACCCAACGCTCCCAACCCATCGTCACGCCGGCTTCGATCGCTACACGGGCAGTGATCGCCGGCGGGAGGACGGTCGCCTGGTACGACACCGGCTGCAGTTTGAACAGCTCCCAGGATGGGAAGCTCACCAACCTGACGGGTATGCCTTC
This sequence comes from Anaerolineales bacterium, assembly GCA_034430615.1. Taxonomy (GTDB): domain Bacteria; phylum Chloroflexota; class Anaerolineae; order Anaerolineales; family E44-bin32; genus E44-bin32. Next base: position 47,642 of record DAOUEJ010000065.1, read on the forward strand.
TGTGGCCAGCGTTTTACCCGCCTCAAGGATCAAGCCCACCTCGGAGCCGGAAGCCATCAGGATGACCTGCGGCTCACTTTCCCCCAGATCCGCAAGAATGTATGCCCCGCGTGCAAGGTTCTCCGCCGGGGCAAAACGTTGACGATCAATGGTCGGGACTGCCTGACGGGTGAGCGCCAAAGCTGTCGGTGCGTGCTTATTCTCGAGGGCAGCCAACCAGGCCTGGGAGACTTCATTGGCATCGGCAGGCCTCAGCGTAATCAAATTAGGGATCGCACGCAGTGCAGCCAGGTGTTCAACCGGTTGATGCGTCGGGCCGTCCTCACCCAACCCGATCGAATCGTGGGTGAACACGTAGATCACACGCACACCCATTAGGGCAGCTAACCGGATAGCTCCTCGCATGTAGTCCGAAAAGACCAGGAAGGTCCCGCCGTAGGGAATTACGCCACCGTGGAGAGCAAGCCCGTTCAGGATCGCGCCCATGGCGTGCTCACGGACACCAAAATGCACATAGCGAGCGCCGGGCTGGTCATGATCAAAGGCAGGTTCTCCCTTGATATCTGTTTTATTCGAACCGGTGAGGTCGGCGGATCCACCGAATAATTCTGGCAGCTGGCTTGCGATAGCATTCAAGACTTTGCCAGAGGAAGCACGGGTTGCCATGCCCTTCGCGTCGGGTTCAAAGACCGGCAGGCTCTGTTCCCAACCTACCGGAAGGTCACCCCGCTGCCTGCGCTCGAACTCTTCAGCCAAATCCGGAAAGTCCCTGGCATAGCCTGTTCTCAGTGCCTGCCAGTCGTTATAAAGTGCGTTCGATCTCCGCCCTGCCGTGCGAAAATGCTCGCGCACATCTTCAGGGATGAGGAAGCTCGGTTCGACTGGCCAACCAAGGTTGCGTTTCGCGCCAGCCAATTCCTCCACCCCGGGCGGCTCACCATGCGCGGCCGCTGTACCCTGTTTGGTCGGCAAGCCGTACCCGATCACGGAGTGGGCCAGAATCAGTGATGGACGCGGATCAAGCTTCGCTTCCTCCAGTGCCTGGTTCATGGCCTGCAGATCGTTGGCATCCTCAACATGGACGGTATGCCAGCCATAGGCCTGGAATCGGGCGGCACGGTCCTCGCTGAAGGCCAAGGCCGTGCTCCCGTCGATGCTGATGTGGTTGTCATCATAGATATAGATCAAGCGTCCTAGCTGGAGATGTCCAGCCAACGAGGCCGCCTCCGATGAAATACCCTCCATCAGATCGCCGTCCGAGACGATGGCGTAGATCGCATGGTCGACCATCGGGTAGCTCGCACGGTTGTAGGTCGCAGCCAGGTGATCGGCTGCCATGGCCATGCCAACGCCGGTGGCGAACCCCTGTCCAAGCGGGCCGGTCGTCGTTTCGATCCCGGGCGCCACCCCATACTCGGGATGCCCGGGAGTTTTGCTACCCAGTTGCCGGAAGCGCTTCAATTCGTCCAGCGGCAGATCGTAGCCCGTGAGGTGCAGCATCGCATACAGCAGCATCGAACCGTGTCCCGCCGAGAGCACGAAGCGATCCCTGTCAGGCCAGCCGGGATCCTGCGGGCTGTACTTCATGTGCTCGGTCCAGAGCAGGTATGCGACGGGCGCCATGCCCATCGGCAGCCCGGGGTGGCCAGAGTTGGCTTTTTGCACAGCATCAGCTGCGAGAAAGCGGATCGTGTTCACCGCCTTATTCTGGAGTTCAGTCATTCCCATGATCCACCTGTCATTCGTTTATAGTGAGGACATGATTGGCTTGGTCGGGGCACGTCCTTTGCTTGGCCCGATAAATTCGGATGATAACATGAATGTCCTGCAGGGTTTCACATCTTTCGACCCCGGTTCACTCCCCGGCATCACCATCCTCAAGCATCTCAAGCCATGCTTTCAAACCCCGCGTGCACTCGATGCCAAGCCGGTGGCCCACGTCCATTTCGCAATAGTTGACATCGGCGCCGGCTTCATGGAGGCGCTCTACGTCTTTTCGCGCTCGAACCACCGGCACAAGCTCATCCCGGGTTCCATGCCCCCAGAATATCGGGATCCCGGACAGTCGATGCAGATCACCCTGCGGCAGAAAACCTGCCAGGCAGATGATCGCCCGGGGTTGAAGCATGCCCAGGGCTGCAAGCGCGTACGAGATTGCCGCGCCCTGGCTGAATCCCATCAGGATCAACTGCCTCGGATCAAGACCATCCCGGGCTATTAATTCGTCTACCACCGACAGGATTGCCTTACCCCCTGCCTGGAACGCCTCCACGCTGGTATCGAGCGAGGCCACACCCTGGGTCCATTGATACCCTGAGCCTGGTAGCGGGTAGAGTCCTCGCAGGGCAGCAATGAGCTTCGTTTCCGGCAATACGCTCTCAAGCACCCACATCACGCGTTCATCCCCGCTCCAACCGTGCAGCATCAGCACAGCGGGCTTTTTACTGCCCAGCGACGCATTGCGCTTGATCAGGTACGGTATACCCGAAGCAGGCCCAGGTCTAAAGACTGGATCAGTCACCACGGCCTTGTCTTACAACCCATCCTAATACCCAGAGCAGGATCGCGATCAACACTACCGGAAGAGCGAAGGCCAGCATGCATGTAAGGGAGGTCACCAACGCGCCTTTACCATAAATCCAGTAAACCAATCCGTTCCCGACCGTGAGCAGCAGGATCAACATGCCCGCCGCGAGCTGGATGTTCGTCTGGCTCGCGTAATGCCGTAAATCACGGCGGTAGCCCCGATCCAGGGTTTCTGGAATAGCCGTGCTATCAGGGCCAGTTTCCAGCTCCACGCCCTTCCCTGCTGCCTCAACGGGTTCTGTCACTTCCTGGCCCCCTCCTCGGAGATCATCCGCCAATCTTCCCCAAAGACGAACTCGATCAGCCGGTCGGCGTCAGCGTGGGGATCCTGCTCGAACGGCAGCGTGTGATCGCTCGTTATGCGCGTGGTCAAGCGTCTTGCCGATCCCCGCACTTCCCGCTCATACCGCGTATCCCCTGTGAACCAGATCAAGGCTTCCAGTGCATTACCCAGGCTCGCCGATTGATCGTAGTCGGGATGCAGGGTTGCGATTGCCCAGCCTGCCGCACGTCGGAAGCAAACCCGGGCACGTCCCTCCTGCCCACGCGTGCGCGAAGCCAGGCCTTCGCTCATCTCCAGCGCAATAATCGATCTCAACTCAGATGATCGCAAACATACATCCTAGCCCTGGTAAACAGACTTGATCTTTCTGGGCTTTTTCAATCCGGATCCACCTGCCCGGGGATGGTATCATGATCAGCTCTGCGGGGTTATCACCTGCAGTGGAGGAGATGGCCATGCGTTTCCAAGATAAAGTCGCCCTCGTCACCGGATCCAGTCGGGGGATAGGACGTACGATCGCACTCAGCCTGGCACGGGAAGGGGCAGATATTGCTGTTAATTTCTTCCGCAACCGCGAGCCAGCAGAACAGACCGCCAACGAAATCCGCCAGCTGGGTCGCCGGGCGGAGGTTATCCGGGCCAACGTGGGTGAATTGGATGAGCTGGAAGGCCTTTTTGCAGACATCGAGGATAAATTCGGTGGCCTGGATATCTTCATCAGCAACGCCGCCTCCGGCTACAATCGCTCTGTCCTTGAACAGCGCCCCAAGGGATGGGATTGGACGATGAACATCAACGCCCGTGCTCTTCTCTTCGGCGCACAGCATGCCGCCCCGCTCATGCAGGCACGCGGTGGTGGGGCGATCGTCAGCCTGTCGAGCCCGGGTGCAATCAGGGTCATCCCGGATTATGTCGTCGTCGGCGCCAGCAAAGCCGCGATCGAATCCCTTACGCGCTACCTTGGCGTAGAATTCGCCCCGCTCGGGATCCGGGTTAATGCCGTGTCGCCCGGCCTGGTTGAGACCGAGGCGCTCCAGCACTTCAACGTCATCCAGGAGAGCGTGGACATCATCGAACGCGCCCGTCGGGCAACCCCGGCCGGGCGGCTCGTCACGCCGCAGGATGTCGCCAACCTGGTAGCCTTCCTTTGTTCAAGCGAGGCCGAGATGATTTGTGGACAGACCATCATCCTTGACGGCGGATTCCACTTGCCAGCACAACCGGTCGAAGCTCAGTAATCCTCGTCCAGAACTAGATCGAGAACGGGCTTGCCTCGCGTGCGATGTGGTCGAGAAACTCGCTCCGCGTGGACTCATTTTCCTTGAACGACCCGCACATGTAGCTCGTCACCATGCGTGCGTTGGCTTTCTTCACGCCCCGGATCTTCGCACATAAATGAACGCCCTCAACCACGACGGCTACCCCATGTGGATGCAGTGCCGCGTTCAGGAAATCATGGATCTGACGCGTCATGCGCTCCTGCACCTGCAGCCGGCGGGCGAATAGATCGACAATACGCGGGATCTTTGAAAGCCCGATCACCTTCCCATTCGGCAGGTAGGCTACGTGAGCCCGACCCAGGAAGGGCAGCATATGGTGTTCGCACATGCTGTAGAATTCGATATCACGCACGATGACCATCTCGTCGTAGTCCACGTCAAAGAGCGCATCGTTGATCATGGCATAGGGATCGACCCGGTAGCCGGCAAGCAGCTCATCGTACATCCTGGCAACACGCTCCGGTGTCCGCTCCAATCCCTCGCGATCGACATCCTCTCCGAAAGCATCGAGAAGCTTGCGCACCGCCTCCTCGATCTCGGGTTTCACAACCCCGACTCCGCTCAGTAACTCGGCAGCAGCTTCGATATCATGCATAGAAACCTCCATCTATCCAGCGATATTAAATCGTACCATAGCCAATGACGCTCTTTATACACGGATCCTTACCCACAACCTCGCTCCCCCCCTTTCTGGGTACAATAGGCCCGAAGGACAGATGCGATCTAACAAGTTTCGTATCTTGCAGGACAACAGCTCACTAAAGATCGGAGCAGACCCATGGCCGAAGACCGGATCTTGATCAAGGACCTAATGCTGCGGGGCATCATCGGGATCAATGATTGGGAGCGTGAGCACAAACAGGACATCCTGATTAACATCACGCTCTTCCTGGACCTTAGACCTGCCGGGGCGAGCGACCGGATCGAGGACACCGCCAACTACCGCACACTGACCAAACAGATCGTGGCATACGTGGAGAGCAGCGCACCTTTCACGGTCGAGGCCCTGGCGAGCGAGATCGCCCGGATGAGCGTGGGCACCGCCGGCGTTGAGCGAGCCCTGGTGCGCGTGGAAAAACCGGGCGCACTGCGCTTTGCACGCTCGGTCGGGGTCGAGATCGAACGGAGCGCCCGGGACTTTGCCTGAACGAGCCTTTATCGCACTGGGATCGAACATCGATCCTGAGTCCAATCTGATCCGCGCTGCGCTTGGATTACAGGAGTTGGGTACACTGGTCGCAGCTTCCGGCGTCTACCAGAATCCTGCCATCGGCCGGGAGGAGCAACCCGACTACCTGAACGCCGCCATCCTGCTCGAGACTGTGCTCCCGCCCCTCGAGCTACGATCGGAACTTCGCAGGCTCGAGCGCGAGCTAGGCCGGGTGCGGACGGCGGACCGCTACGCTACTCGCACGATCGACCTCGACCTGTGCCTTTATAGCAATATGGAGCTCGACACATCAGAGTTAACGTTGCCTGATCCGGATATCCTCCGGCGGGCCCATCTGGCCGTGACACTAAGCGAGCTCGATCCCGGGTACATACTCCCTCAAAAAAATGAGCCGCTTGAGGCAATCGCGCAGCGGCTACGATCTGAGGCGGATCTCAAGTTGAGGGAAGATGTTTCCAGCAAGCTGAGGCAACTCATCGAAGAATGAC
>DAOUEJ010000066.1:0-13019 GCA_034430615.1 Anaerolineales bacterium
CTCGCTACTCAGATGGCGAGGGAGTCCATGTAGACATCGCCCGCGCTGCAATCCGTGCCGGGTTGGATTTCGTTGTCGTCACGGACCACAACGTTTGGGTCCAAGGCATGGATGGCTACCGCTATCAGGAGGGTAAACGAGTGCTGCTCCTGACCGGTGAGGAAATCCATGATCAAGAGCGCGAACCCCAAAAGAACCACCTGCTTGTCTACGAGGCTCGAGCCGAGTTGGCCCGCTATGCACCCGACCCGCAAATCCTCATCCAGGAAGCCAACGAGCACGGTGGGCTTGCCTTCGTCGCCCATCCGATCGACCCGCCCGCCCCGCTCTTCGGAGAAGACGACTTATCGTGGGAGGCTTGGGATATCCAGGATTTGACCGGCCTCGAACTGTGGAACTTCATGAGTGAGTTTAAATCCAAACTGACATCCATCCCACGCGCGCTTTACTATGCCTATAACCCGGGCTTGATCGCACAGGGCCCATTCACTTCCGTACTGGAGCGATGGGACCATATGCTTGCACAAGGTCAGCGGCTCGTAGCAATCGGTGGTTCAGATGCTCATGCAACACCGGTAACCATGGGTGTGCTCAAACGGGTCATTTTCCCCTACGAATTCTTGTTCCGCTGTATCAACACCCACGTTCTGCTCCCCGGAACTTTATCCGGGGAGACCGCTCGTGACCGTAGTGCAATTTTCAATGCGCTCCGGGCTGGGAGTGCATTCATCGGATACGATCTCCCCGCCTCGACCACCGGTTTCAGGTTCCGCGCCCAGGGTGAAGACCGGGAGATCGGGATGGGAGAGGAGCTCCGGGTCAGGCTCGGCGTCACGCTTCAAATCCGGGTCCCACGCCCTGCTCAGCTGCGTCTTCTCCGTTCAGGTCTTGAAATCAAGCGTTGGCAGCATACACAAACCGCAGTTCACACCGTACGTGAGCCCGGTGTATACCGGGTTGAGGCTCACCTGCCGTATCGCGGGAAGCTGCGGGCCTGGATATTCAGCAATCCCATCTACCTCAAAACCTGATCTTCCCCTGGGAGCCTGGAATTCCTGCGCCCTGCCCTGATGATATACTAAAAGATCATTTGTTCGGATTTCGAGGAATCGCTATGCAAGCTTTCAAACTCGACGCTCCCTATAAACCGATGGGAGATCAACCCGAGGCGATAAAAGCCCTGCTCGCCGGCCTCGAGCGAGGTGATAAGCACCAGGTCCTACTTGGGGCCACGGGGACTGGGAAGACGTTCGCCATCGCCAATTTGATCCAGGAAACGCAACGCCCTGCTTTGATCCTGGCCCATAACAAGACCCTTGCAGCTCAGCTCTATGCCGAGTTCAAGTCGTTCTTTCCCGAAAATGCGGTCGAGTTCTTCGTTTCCTACTACGATTACTACCAGCCCGAAGCGTATGTCCCCAAACATGATCTATATATTGAGAAAGAAACCCAGATCAATGAGGAGATTGATAGGCTGAGGCTCTCCACTACGGCCTCGGTTCTCGCCCGGCGCGACGTGATCGTCGTCGCCTCCGTCTCTAGCATCTACGGGATCGGTAATCCCGATGCCTATGGCCGGGTCGTGATTAATCTGGAAGTTGGCGGCCGCTATCGCCGAAACGCACTACTCCGGCAGCTTGTCGAGAGCCACTACGAGCGCAATGATATGGAACTGCGTCCCGGGGTCTTCCGCGTAAGGGGCGATTCACTCGAAGTCATGCCCGCCTATGAGGAACAAGGCTACCGGATGGGTTTCTTCGGTGATGAACTCGAGCGGATCGTTCAATTTGATCCCTTGACCGGCGAGATCCTGGCTGAACGTGAGCAGGTGTCCTTTTTCCCGGCCAAGCACTTCATCACAGAAGAAGAAAAATTGCGCGCCGCCATCGCTGACATCGAGCTCGAGCTTAAAGAGAGGTTGGAGTTCCTGCAGGTACATGAAAAGTTGCTCGAAGCCCAGCGCCTCGAGCAGCGGACGCTGTATGATCTCGAAATGCTGCGTGAGGTCGGCTATTGTTCCGGGATCGAGAACTACTCACGTCATCTGGATCAACGCCCCCCCGGTTCCCCTCCCTGGACTCTGGTGGATTATTTCCCTCCTGATTTCCTGCTCGTGATCGATGAGAGCCACATGACCATCCCGCAGGTGCGCGGGATGTTCGCTGGTGATCTCTCGCGCAAGACCGTATTGGTCGATTTTGGTTTCCGATTACCCTCAGCCCTTGATAACCGTCCGCTTTCCTTCGAAGAATTCGAGGGCCGCATCGGCCAGGTGATCTACACCTCCGCAACGCCTGGACCGTACGAATTGGAGCATGCGACCCAGGTCGTGGATCAGATCATCCGGCCGACGGGATTGGTCGATCCTGAAGTGGAGGTTCGGCCGGTTGAAGGGCAGGTTGACAATCTGGTCGGGGAGATCAACCAGCGCATCGAGCGCGGCGAGCGCACGCTCGTCACGACCCTGACCAAGCGTATGGCGGAAGACCTCTCCGAATACATCCGCGAACTCGGTATCAAAGTCCACTACCTGCACTCGGAGATTGACACCATTGAGCGGGTTGAAATCCTGCGCGATCTCCGGCTAGGGGTCTACGATGTCGTGGTGGGTATCAACTTGTTGAGAGAAGGGCTTGATCTACCCGAAGTCTCCCTCGTCGCCATCCTTGATGCCGATAAGGAAGGTTTCCTGCGCTCTGGCACGGCATTGATCCAGACTATTGGTCGGGCTGCCCGTCATGTGCGCGGCCGGGTGATCATGTATGCCGACAAGGTCACCGACTCGATGCAGCGGGCGCTCGATGAGACCGACCGCCGGCGTTCGAAGCAGATCGCGTACAACGAGGAACACGGTATCAAACCGATGAGCATCATGAAGGAAGTTCGAGACCTCACCGATCAGGTTACATCCCACGCCGTCGCGGAGGAACAAGGCCGTTACCGGCCACATTCCTTCATGGACTTGCCCAAGGACGAGCTCCACCGGCTGATCAAGGAGCTTGAGAAGCAGATGCGGGCGGCAGCCGAGGGATTGGAGTTTGAGATGGCAGCTGCCCTGCGCGATCAAATCTTTGAAGCGCGCGAGACTCTAGCTGAGAAGGAAGATTTACCGCCCTGGAAACGAGCCCGTCTGCTAGCAGGTGAGAACGGGAATTAGATCTTTGGGAAGACCGTACGCTGACTACGCAGACCAACCTACAAGGGTAGCTCGAAGGTAAAACGCGCTCCACCTTCGCTGCCAGGCTCGACCCAGATCCTTCCACCATGTGCCTCTACCAACTTGCGGGCTACCGACAAACCAAGTCCTGACCCACCACGGTCTCGTGAGCGGGAATCGTCGAGCCGGTAGAAGCGTTCAAAGATACGCTCACGTGCGTGCTCGGGGATGCCTTCCCCGGTATCCTCCACGGAAATCTGGACTGTCCGGCTCTCCCCCATGTCCTTCAAGTTGAGTGTGATCATGCCACCGGCCGGTGTATGCCGCAGGGCATTGCTTACCAGATTGCCCAGGACCTGCTCGATCCTGGCTGCATCCACCAGCGCTTCGAGCGAACCCTCCACCCCCTCACCGCGCAAATCTACTCCCTGCCTGCTGGCAGCCGAGCCAAAAGATTGGAGCACCTTCTGTGCGATATAAGCCAGATCCGTTCGGGTCTTGATCAGCGATAGGACGCCCGAGTCTGCCATGCTGAGGGTATTTAAATCTTCTACCAGGCGATTCATCAAGTGGGTCTGATTCAATATCGGTTTTAGATGTTCCTCAGATGGGGGGTGGACACCATCCAGGATCGCTTCCAGCCTGGCCTGGATTACGGTAAGGGGGGTGCGCAGCTCATGGGCGATATCCGCGGATGTTTCGCGCCGCCGCTGTTCCAACTGCTGCAATGAATCGGCCATTAAATTGAATGCCTGGGATAGTTGACCGACCTCATCGCCGGTGCGGACTTGAACACGCCGATCCCACTCGCCGAGTGCGAAGGCCTGGGCGGCCGAAGTTAGCTCCCGTACAGGACGCAGCAGGCCTACGACAAGAACTCCGCCCACCAGCAAGGCCGCCAGTATAGCCAGCGCGGCAGCTACAAGGAAGCTGCGCGTGATCCGGTCGGCAAACTCGGATTCAGGACTAAAGAATGACCTGGCCGGGTCGGACAGGTATCCAATGACTTCAGCTTCAAGTGTGATCGGGGTCGAGGACTTGAGCTCGGTTTTCTGCAGACTCGTACCGATGCGGTTGGGTGGTCCCACGATCACCTGCCCATCAGCTCCTGCAAGCATGATCCCCGTCAGCCCCATCATGCTACCCCGGCCGCCGAACCCCGGGATCCGGGCAGGATCGGTTTGGCGAGCGATCAACGCCGGGAGTACCTCCCCCACCCCATCCCAGCTGCCGCGGCCACGGTAGTATCCGGCCAACTCCTGGGCCAGGCTCTCGAGGCCATTGATCCCACCACGCACCATCAAACCCCGCACCTCCACCTGTGCACGCTGCAGAGTAACAACGGCCATCGTCCCGACACCGATCAGCGAGACGACCAGCAAGGCCAGGAAAAGCTTCCAGGCCAGGCTTATGCCCCGCACAGGTTTGGATTCAGGATTCATTCAAACGGTATCCAACACCGAATACGGTTTCAATGTAGACCGGCTCTTTGGGTTCAGGCTCGATTTTCGCCCTGAGATTCTTGATGTGGGCATCGATCGTTCTCTCATACCCCTCGTAGGCTTCGCCCTGTGTAGCCTCCAGCAGCTGCATGCGCGTGAATGCTCGCCCCGGCTGGCCGGCCAACACGAGCAGCAGTTCGAATTCGGTAGGCGTAAGGCTAATCTCTACACCGGCGACTTCCACCTTATGCCGCACGCGATCGATGAGCACCTCGCCAGCCCGGATCGTCTCCTGCTGACCGAGCTCTCTCTGTGATCGCCGCAAGACTGCCCTCACCCGGGCGACGACCTCGCGCGGGCTAAACGGCTTCGTGATGTAATCGTCGGCACCAAGTTCGAGGCCGATCAGCTTATCGGTCTCGTCGACGCGAGCCGTGATCATGATGACCGGTACCTCCGAGAAGCGCCGCAGCTCACGGGCTACATCCAGTCCATCCATGCCCGGTAGGTTTAAATCGAGCAAGATCAGGTCAGGGCTGCGGTGCTGGATGGTTGAGAGGGCTGCCGTGCCGTTGCTGACTGCATCGACCTGAAATCCTGCTTTCTCCAGGTAATCACGCAGGACCTGGACCAGGTCAAGCTCATCCTCGACGATCAGGATCATCTGTGCCATAGGTGTGATTATAGCCTTTCAAGCCGGATCGCATGCCCGGCTTAGCAGTGCGGGCGGTGCGCGATCGTTAAGGACCGGATCGCGCATCATCGCGCCTCGTTTGAACTACACACCAGGGTTGCTGGTGTGAGGCCCATGCATGCGGCCACCACCAAGGGGTATCCCGGTTCCATCGAAGTTACGATCACCAGCCTGAAATCCCGGTCCCATCGTTCCCGGGCGACCATCGTTGGAGGGAAGTTCTAATCCATCAGCCACAGCTGCATCGAGGGCAGCCTGGTGGGCATCCTTCATCATGACCCAGAAATCGGTTGGGTCGATCCCAAGGCTTGTGGCGACATCGAGCATCGTCTCGCCTTCGGTCAGCCTGATCTCCAGTTCTTCGACTGGCAGCCCGAGCAAGTCTGCATACGATTCAAGCATGTAGGGATGAAGAGGGTTGTCAACATCAGCCAGCATGCGCCCACCGTCATACGGGAAACTTCGACCCGGCCCGAAGGTCGGATCCTGTCCTTCGATTGGGGCCCGTTCGGGGAGATCAACGCCATCAGCCTGCGCTGCTTCGCAAGCCGCTTGCTGCGCTTCCTGGATCAGGGTTCTAGCTTCTGTTTGCTCGAAGCCCTGTGCAAGCACGATCTGCATGATCGTCTCGCCCTCGCTCAACCGGTTCTCAAGCTCGGTCAGATCGATCCCCAATTCAGCAGCGAACGCCTCGAGCAGGTAGCCGTGCATGGGGTTATCTCCATCGGGGAGGAAACCAGAACCCATCGGACCACCACGACCGGTGAATGACCAGGGCGGACCATCGTTCTGTGCATAGGCCACACTGAGTGTCAGACCGCCTACGACAATCCCGGCAACGAGAAGAACGGACACAACTTTCAACGCTTTCATCGGAAATCCTCCTGTTTCTGTATGAGTTGGAATGACGCGTTCGATCCATAACCTGATAGAAGGATAGAGTGCACGTGTGAAGAAGCTATGAAAGGGATTTGTGGAACCAGCGAAAATGCTCTGGGGGGATTAAACGCACATGGCCGCCCGAAGGCGACCAAGGCGGAGGGATGTACGGGCGGAGGTCGCCCGTGTTAAGGTACGCCCGCATTATGCCATGCATAACGGGGCTTGTGGAGAACTTGAAAGGTTGCTGTAAGGTTGGGGTAGGACTCGTGAAAGAGTGTGAAAATGATGCGGTGGATGCCGGTCGGCATCCACCGCATCTTCATGGATTCGATTTAGATCCGTCCGTAGCTCTGCAGCAATTTTATATAACCAGCACGTTCAAAGGCCGTTGGTTCGACCTGCTCAAGCAAACTCAGGGACCCGCGCACATCAGACAGCGAGTTTATACCAAGCTCATCCAGCTCCTGCCCTAATCCCTTGATGATCTCACTCAGGAACGGGATTCCCTTCGCGAGCAGGACGGAACAAACCTGGGCGATATCGGCGCCGGCCATGATCGCTTTCAGCGCGTTGGTCGGGGAGTGTACTCCCGTCGTTAACGCAAGCGAAGCTTCAATCTGGCCGTAGAGGATGGCGATCCAGCGCAGCGGCAGCAAGATGTCTTCCTCCCTGCTAAGTGTGAGGAGCGGGACCAGCTGACGTGATTTCACATCGATATCAGGTTGGTAGAAGCGGTTGAATAACACCAGACCATCAGCGCCCGAATCGACCAATCTGCTAGCGAATTCAGGCAGCGCGCTGAAGAAGGGACTGAGTTTTACAGCAATCGGGATATCTACCGAGCCCTTTACTGATTTCAGTATGTCGAAATAAAGGTTTTCGATATCCATCCCCATAAACGTATCCGAAGCCGGCAAGAAGTAGAGATTGAGTTCGAGCCCGTCGGCCCCGGCTTCCGAGATCATACGCGCATATTTCAGCCAGCCGCCCTTGCTCGTACCATTCATGCTTGCGATGATCGGTATGTCGAGCGACTCCTTCGCCTTGCGCACATGCTCTACATAGGCATCCGGATCACGCGGGTACTCATTTTTCTCGGGAAAGTAAGCGCTGATCTCCGCCGTGCTAAGCTTCCCGCTCTGGAAAAGTTCGGAAAACTCACCGGTCTCAATCGCAACCTGCTCTTCAAAGAGCGAATAGAGGACAATCGCGGACGCCCCTGCGTCTTCCAAGGCCTTAAGGCTATCAAGGTCGCGCGAGAGTGGGGAGGCCGAAGGAACGATCGGGTGTTTTAGCTCCAGCCCCATATAAGTGGTTCGAAGATTTGCCATGAATGCCTCCATTGAATCGGAAATCCAACATGTTACCTTGCCAGGTCAATCTACATCTTGATTGTAGCTTGTGCGGAATGTTGGTCGCAATCTGAAGAATGTCACCTTACATCCCTTACAGGGAGCGAATAATGAGCAAGGGATACAAGCGACAATCAGGGCACTGCAGAGGTGAGAGGCACCCGTGGCGCGCCTCGAACGCACAAGAGTCGGAAAAGTATTCCGGTGCTCTATCAATTGAGCCACTAAGCAGCATGAAACACTAGGATTCAACTTTCCGGCAGAACATGGCCTAAAGCATTAAGCTCTCATAAGAGCTCATGACAAAGCCACATATTAAACCTAGTTGATATCACAAATTTATCAGCCGCCACCACTCGTGGTGCAATCCGTGTCGAGTGGCTCGACATCGAACGTGCTCTCGGGAGTCCATTCGCCCCACACGCCGTTTTGCATGGCTCGCACTTTCCATCGCCATCCCAATCGATTCTGTTCGGCAATGTAGCCAAGCGATTCATTTAAATAGTTCGTGCTGGATATGTGATCATCGATGATTGGTATCGTCGCTTTCGCACCCATGACGAACAGATCGTAGTTTTGGCTACCGGGGCATGCCGACCACTCGAATTCCCATGTAATCGGATCCGTCTTGTTCGTGCAACCGTTGTCTAATGTCGCTCCTTCGAGCGGTGAAAGCAATACAGGCACGCAACCTTCCGTTGGCGGGAGGGTCGGTTCGGGGACAAGGGTCGGCGTCGGCTCATCTTCACCACCCAAGGAAAAACTGAATGATCCATCCCCGTCTTCGTCCACCATGTAAAACGACTCGGGCAGCCGGTCGAATACCGTTCCACCAAGACTCCCCAGTTTTTCAAACGCGGCCGCCATATCGCCGCCGATTTGCGTTATTGAGACATACTCATCCCCACGCACCAGGATCAGCATCCCTTGGGAATAGAACTCGTTCGCATAAACCAACCAGATTGCATGCTCTCCTGGCCCATCTGCCTCGATCAAATCTACCCCCGTACCCCGGAAGAGCTCAGCCAGACGGGTTACGGTTTCTAACAATGTCAGATCAGGGATCTGGCTGTTCACATCCTCAAATTTAGCTTGGATATTTGGATCCCCGCTGAACCCGGCCAGGAATCCCATGCTCAGCACGGTGAAAGCCTTGGCCTCATTTCCCTGCGCTGCGCTGAGAGCCAGCTGCACCATCACGCTCGGATCTTCGGATTGCAGCACGTATATACAGCCGCCGGTGCCCATCGGGGGCTGCATCTCGACCGGCCCACCTAAGACGGCACCGACTTCCTCCTCAGTGAGCAAGGTGCAGGGATCGAGTTGGACCCTTTCAGCGGGCTGCTCGACGGCCGTAGGTTCTGGTGCTTCCGTTGCAGCTGACGGTTCCGTCGGCAGCACGTCCTCACTCGCTGGAAGCCCCGACGGCGCGTTGCACGCCGAGGTGAAAGCGAGGGTCAGGATGACCATCAGCGCAAAGGGCATTGATTTGTTTGATTTCATCGTGGATCCACTCCATTTCGCTCGAAAGAACTGGACGGGGAAAACGACCAGGAAAAGCCAAGTACGAATACCCGCGGAAGCATAACCTTGCCGGAAACCCACAGCAGAAACCTATAATCTCGACCCATGAACGGGCTGGGGCCATATTTCGCCTGGCTGCTCGAGTTTATCTTTGATAGGGAATTATCGCGAATAGTGATGCTTGGCGCAATCTTGGGTTATGTGTCTTGCGGTACAGATGGGTCCCCAGCATTTGGAGCTGTTGCGTCGTACCACATGGCTGAATCATGAACACTTCACCCACCCATGGCCAGCGCTCTTGCGCGTGCTATGATATTCCTCCTCCGCATAACCTGCGCCATTCACTTCTGATTGAGGTATACACCCTCTTAATTAACTTGAAAGTGAAGTATGGTGCATTGTTCGGTCTATCTATCTGTTTGGTAGACCCTGTCAGGCGGATTCGGCCCAAGAATATCAAGTAGAAGGAGGCTTCCCCGTCTGAATAGAGGGTCATCACGGTACCGTGCCAGGCTCGATAGCTGGAATCTCATAGACTAGATAAGAGTATGCGATTTGATCAACGGGATCATACTTGGATCGCAGCCAGCGATAAGTCTCCGGACCACCTCTGACTCCAACGAGGCGATTGATGGACACGATGATTGTCCCATTTGTAGGCTGCTGGGGGTCGACAATCGCATCCGGATTGCGCTCCAGATATTCAGCCAGATATCCCTCGGATTGACCCCAATCTACATTCGAATCTCCAAGATACTTGTAAATGTGTGTGCGGTTAAGGATGATTTCGTTCACATAGGGAATATATGTTGGGTAGAAGGAAAGTACTGATGATAAGAGGTACACGATTCCAGCATACACCAGGAAGGGCTGTCTCAAGCTTGCGATCACGCGATTGTTGAAGGTCGATCCTGCGAAGATCAACAGAACGGGGAAAATGATCAGGTAATAACGAATGCCGATCTGAGCTTTATAAAAGAAGTTGAAATAGATTGAGAAGAATGCGATCGGCGCAGCTAGGTACCACTCGCGAATGAAGAATTCCGATAGCCGCAGTTTCCTGACGTACT
This sequence comes from Anaerolineales bacterium, assembly GCA_034430615.1. GTDB lineage: Bacteria > Chloroflexota > Anaerolineae > Anaerolineales > E44-bin32 > E44-bin32. The sequence continues at coordinate 10,122 of DAOUEJ010000066.1, forward strand.
GAATCAGCGCACCCAAGAGTAACAGCTGAGTAACGATCGGCATTTTAATCAAGGTTGCAACGAAAAAGTATCCAGGGAACAACCTATTTTTCCTGATATTTCCCAGTAAATAGATACTTCCGAACCCATATCCGGTGCGCTCACGAAAACGAACCAGGTCCAAACCTTCAACATAGGAATAAGGCAGAGGCACCGGAAGCTTGGCCATCGAGCGCAGGCTCTCCTGAATCTGATTGAACAAATCGGACTGGAACACGTAGGCGCCAAAGGGGGTAAGTGTTCGATCGAATAGAAATCCAACATTGATGATCACCAAGCCGACCGCCGCAAAGAGCAGAAAGTAGATAGAAAATCTTCCAAAGCCTAGGAGAAATTCCCTCCATCGGTGAAGCCTGATCCTCTGATACGCGACCGGACCGAATCTGGCTATCGCTATGACTAACAACAATGGGTACAGGAAAATCGAAGTGTACTTTGTGATCTGTGCCAGACCCAAAACCAACGCGCTCATCAAACCTGAAGAGAAGCTGATCCGATTAGAGAACTTCCAGAAGCAGTAGACTGATAAAGTTGCGAATAAGGTTGCGTAGATATCAGTTGTTATAAGATGTGCATGGGCTATCAGATTGGGTTCAAGCGAGAAGAGAAAGAGTGAGATCAATCCAGCCAGCGTTCCGTACAATTCCTTTGACCATCGATAGATAAGCACACCCAGGAGCAGCCCCGCCACAATCGAAGATATCCGCCCCACGCGTTCAATTTGCCATTTCCCCGCAAGAACGCTTGGAAATACGGCCTTCGTAAACTCAACCGGGAGTACATTTAATGACGTGACAGGCATTTTGCTGTCATCAAACCGAGTTGCATCACCCGAGAGAATTTGCTTGCCATAACGGAAATGTGCGGGTTCATCATAAGTGAGAGAATCAGATACTGCACCCGATCCACTCAAAATCGCGAACAGTACAAGTAGTAAAACTACCAAGATAAGCTCTTTGGACTTCAAGATCAACCTCTCGGATTTATCCTGGCATGTGCCCCACCATCGCTGGTACGGCCGCTGCTCCGCAGGCTATCTAATGTTCGGTTCCTGCCGTGGAAATGCTTTTGGTTTCTTGATTTTCGCAATACCATTTGTGCAGATTCGACCATTTGCTGTCCAATCATCGAAAGTGTATAGCTCTTCAAATAGATCTGTCAACGCACGCTTGAATGGGACGATCTCTGCATATCGACCCACAGCAGATACCCCCTATCGTGGTTGATTTACAGCCGCCCTACCCCGAGTCTCACTCCAAAACAAGACCCGGGAGTGGGAAAATATCAAAACCAGGGTTTACCCTGAATTGTCAGGAGAGCAGACGTCCGGGCTCAAGGAGGGCTTGTGCGGGAGTCCATTTCGAATATTAAGCTTCCAAGCTTGGAGTCATGTGTTCAAGGGGTGAAGATGCGGAAGCTAGCCTTGGCTCCAATTAATCATCAGCACACATCAAATGTGTGCGGAGCGGTTTTCGAAATGGCATACGTGATGGATGGCGCCCCTGGTGCGATTCGAACGCACAACCGTCGGATTAGAAGTTCAGAAAAGTTCCGTCTCCCCTGTATATAGAGAGTTATGGTGTCTACCCACTCCTATCTATAGGGGTAAAAATGTCCAAGCTGTCCATCGTTTCTATGACGTTATAAGAATTCTGCACCAGAACTGCACCAGAAGCGGAAGAAATGTACGGTATATCCATCAAGCCGAAATAAGGAAAGGCGGCTCGAATGCCCCTGTCTGATTAGAATCCCTCACATGCAGAACTAAAGTTATGTGAGTTTCATGAACAGGTTCTTCTCCTGCAATGGGTGGATCGAATGTGTCAGCGAGGAGGCAAGTCCTTGTGATGGTTAAGTCGTTGCACAATTGTATCCTTGGTTCAGGAAGCCAGTAGGAGGAAACATGAGTGAAGGATTCATTCGAGATTTTTTGGATAAGATCAAATCACAGTCTGCCTATCCTGATAGGAATTCAAGACCGTGATTGTAGCGCTCATTGTGTGTCCAAGCACATTTTATAGAACGGATGTCCTTTTTCGGCCACTACACCGGCGGTGGGCCGGGCGAGTGCTGCTATTCACTAAATTCGCAATGTGACTCAGATTGGGGCTTGACTCTCCAACTCATCGGTATCCAGCAGCTATGTCAATGACCCGATCATGGCTGATTTCAAGCAGTGGGGCCCAGGACCGTTGCCTTCAAATCATAACCAATCAATTCACGAAAATAGGCACTGTAAAATCTCCTTATAGCTTGAGTTTTTTGTGGAACTCTGATTGTCGATACGAGGCACAGGCCTCAATCAGTTTTCAAACCCCGGATAATTTCTGCTAAACTCGGTCTTTTACCGTACATTATCATAAACGTCCTGAATATTTTTATTGAGAAAGATAGCCCCACGATGACGGAAAGCCCTAACACGGCAATACTCGTCAGGATCTGCCATGTCGGAACATCCGACACGCCCAACCTCAGCATGATTTGGATAGGCGCGGTGAAGGGGAATATCGAGAGCACAACCCATATGGGATTGTTCGGGAAGCTTATCATCAGCCCTGCAAACCAAAGCGGTACAAATAACATCATGATGTAGAACATGGCAATGGTTTGCGCTTCCGAGGCATTGGAACTGATGCCGCCGACCGTGACAGATAGTATGGCGAACAACAGATAGCCTAATACGAAGTAAAAAACCCCCAGGACAATGAAGTTGGCAGGCAACTGAATGTCACTCAGAAATCCGCCGAAGGTGGAGGAAGCCAGGTGCAGTAGGAGAGGCGCCGAGATCAACCATACGATGACTTGCAGCAGCCCGGCGGCACCAAGCGCCAATATTTTGGCGATGAGCAATTGGCGAAC
>DAOUEJ010000067.1:0-7243 GCA_034430615.1 Anaerolineales bacterium
GCACCCATGGTGCCAAACAAGCTCCCTGGAAATGGCAAGAAATAGGGGAGCGTAACCGCAGTCTTGTGATAACGGGCAGCGAAGTAATGTCCAAATTCGTGGGCGATCAGGATTGCCAGCAAGCTAAGGGCAAAACTTAGGCCATTGGGTATATTCCTCAAAACCGCTAGCAGCAGTCCGCGCAGCGAGGGGTCGACCGGTCCTTCCAACCCATATAAAGCACCAGCGACGAGAACGCTGAGGACTGTCAAGGAAAACAATACAGCATTGATCCAGTGGTTGGAAGGCTGAGGGTGTACAACTCCAGGCAGCGCCAAGATCGTATCCAATCCATCTTCCTGGCGTAAATTGAGGGTGACATCTTCCCAAAGAAATACCGAGTCGAGCCGGTCGAAGGCCTCCATCGAGTCAACCAGCAGCCGTCCTCGCACTTTTAAAAGGAAACCCAGGCGCTGATCACCCGTCGTAAGCTCTTCGACGGCCATCACCTGCCTAATCGCTGGCATCAATCGATCGTTCAACCCCATTACCACCGACCCCTGATCAGCCATACCGGAATACCCTCGGGAAAGAAAGGCGGGAGTGGATGGGAGTCGAACCCACCGCGGCCCGCTGTGCGGCCCGCCACCGATTTTGAAGACCGGGGAGCCCACCGGGACCCAACCACCCCCATGGATTGCGCTAGCATACCGCATCGGATGGGCGGCGACAAGGTTGGTGCTTCCCACGCAGTCCATCTGGCTGGCCTGTGGATCCTCCGTCGCAGGATCTTTCTTTACCCCTTCGGATTCCTGCTACAATCCAAAACATCACGGGAGGCTCCTATGCGTTTATCTGAGCGTGTCGCCATTATCACGGGTGGTGGGCGCGGGATTGGAAAAGCCATCGCACTCGCATTCGCAGATCAAGGCGCCAAGCTGATTGTGGCTGCGAGAACCTGGCCCGAACTCGAGGAGACTGCCGGTCTGATCACATCTTCGGGCGGCGAGGCTCTTCCTGTAACTTGCGATGTCTCGGATGAGGAGCAAGTCAAAGCATTGGTCTCAACGACAGTCGATCGTTTTGGGAAGGTTGATGTCCTGGTAAACAATGCCGGGGTTGGGAATTTACGACCGGTATATGCCATCCCGAAACAATCCTTTGAAAGTGTCCTGGCTGTTAATCTGATTGGTACATTTCTATGCACGAAGCATGTATGGAGACCGATGCGTGATCAGGGTGGTGGTGTCATCATCAACGTATCCTCCATTGGAGGTCTGCGCGGCTATCCACTGCTCGCGGCCTACTGCGCCAGCAAATGGGGGCAGATCGGATTTACTAAGGCATGCGCTGAGGAGGGCAAAGCCGTCAATATCCGGGTGAATGCGATTGCCCCGGGAAAAGCCGATACAGCATTCAGGGCACAAATCAACGAAGACAAGGACAGGATGCTCTCCGCCGAAGACCATGTAGGAGTCTGTGTGTTCCTCGCATCAGATGAATCCCGATACATTACGGGGCAGGTTATTCCACTCGAGTGGTACGGCCCTGAGAGAACGTCAGGATGACCGGGCTGCTTCCCCTCTCTCGACTCTCATCTTCATGGCACCGGTTGGTAGAGATCACTCGAGTACTTCCAATCACGGTTGCCTTTTGCGCGCTGTGCCTTGCGTCCTGTTCGACCGCGCCGGCAGAACCCAGTTCCACCCTCCCGGTTGAAACGATTACACCAGCACAGCTCGGCCCAACAAGTACCTATACAACTCTCACAGCGACACGGGTGCCAGTTACACCTACTGCTACACTAAGGCCAATCGCACCGATCTCGGAGTCAGACTGGATCCGTGGGCCAGCTGATGCACCGATCCAGATCCTGTTGTATTCAGATTTCCAGTGCCCCTACTGCATAGCGTTCGCCGAAGTACTTGCCGAAGCGGAATTACTTCACCCGAACGAAATCCAGGTGATCTACCGCCATTTCCCACTCGTAAGTGTGCATGATAAGGCCACGCTTGCAGCACAGATATCCGAAGCTGCTGGGGCACAAGGTGCCTTCTGGCCAATGCACGATCTGCTCTACGGAAAGACGGGGGAGTGGGTTCAGCTCTCTCCTTCGGATTTCCTTACATGGGCGTTGGAGCAAGCTGAACTGCTTGGACTTAATACAGTTCAGATGGAGAATGAACTGGCTGCCGGTGCCTATGCGCAGAAAATCAACGAGGCCTACCAATTTGCACGCGAATCCGGAATCCTGGGAACGCCATTCATCTTCTTTAATGGCTATTGGTTTCGGCTCGACCCATCCCTCAGCAACCTTGAAGCGGCGATACGCCTTGAACTCGTCGCACAGCAACAAATGAGCTCCCCTGCAACTTATCCGCTTGACCCGGAGGCGGTGTACATTGCCAAATTAATTACGAACCTCGGGATAATCGAAATTCAGCTTTTGCCTGGAGAGTCCCCGAAAGCAGTTGAAAATTTCCTTGGCCTGGCTGCAGCCGGTTGGTTCGATGGGAATCCATTCTTCGAGGTAATCCCCGGTCGACTGGTTGAGACCGGCGATCCGTCAGGCACTGGATTCGGCGGCCCTGGGTATACATTCGCCGATGAAATATCGCCCAGATTAACCTTCGATGTGCCCGGGCTGGTCGCCATGTCGTCCATCGCACCCGATACAAACGGCAGTCAATTCTTTATTAGCCTGGCTCCGCTCCCCGATCTGACCGGAACACGTACGATTTTCGGGCGCGTGATCACAGGCCTGGAATTCCTTCAAGGACTTGCGGCGCGCGAGCCCATCACTGACCTGCTCGAGCCGCCCCAGCTCAGCATCGAGAGAGTCGAGGTTGAACCACGATGACTAACCCCGAAGAAAATAGAGATCCACTGGCAATCGCCCTGGGAGTGGGGAGTTTAACCATGGCAGTGCTGACGCTGCTCGGGGTGGGAATCATCATCCTGATTACCGCATTCACGCTGCTCACTGGCAATAGTTCTGCAGCCCAATCGAGTTGGACCTTGATCGCGCTCCTGCTAAGCCTGACAGCATTGTCTGTACCCGGGGTATATTTCGGATTCAAGTACCGCCGGGCAGATAGCGTGTACGCCAAAGTGGGACCTCCAGTTCAGGCTGGGGTGCTGGTGCTCATCTTTGCGCTCGTGCTCATCAGCGGCTCATGGATCCTCCGTATCCAGGGCCTCCTTACCTGGCTGTCCCCGTTTCTGCACGTCCTGGCCGCTGGCATCCCGGTACTCATCGCCACCTTTGTTGTCATCCGGCGAGGCGAGCGAATTTCACTTACTCGATCCTGGGGCTCGTTCTTGAGCGGGCTCTGGCTCGCTCCACTCGCGGCGCTTATTCTCGAGATCACACTGGCAATTCCACTTCTAATCGTGCTCTTCCTCGGAACATCGAATGCTCTCAATACCCCCCGCCTGCTCGAAGGGCTGGCTCAGTCCCCGGGAAATCCTGAAACCCTACTATTGGAGCAATTGAACACGCTGCTCAACCAACCGCTGGTCGTTGCCGGAATCCTGGGTTACCTGTCGGTAGCTGTTCCAATCATTGAAGAAATCGCTAAGTCGCTTGGGACGTGGTTCCTGATCCGGCGGAAACTAACCCCCTCCCTAGCCTTTGTCGGCGGAACGCTCTCCGGAGCTGCCTACGGGTTGTTTGAGGCATTCTTCCTGGCCCAACCGGGCGAGGAATGGATGGCCTTGATGATCGCCCGGGCCGGGGCCACAATGATGCACATGTTCACTGCGGGCCTTACTGGAATGGGCATCTACTACGGCGTAAAAGAGCGACGGTGGGGGAAAGCAGCCCTATTCTATACTGCAGCAATCACGCTCCACGGTGTCTGGAACGTTGCCGCTCTCGGGATCGGCCTAGAGGATCTTGCTCAGATCGTAGCCAACCCGATCGTCGATCCTGACCTATCCAGGGTGATCGCCTTGATTTCATCGGGGTTCCTGCTGATCATGACCTCAGGTGCGGCCTTCGGGTTGTGGAAGATCCCACGCCGACTCTGGCGGGATCAGGGCGAATCGGAGGGCGGAGTCGTCGATCCGAGCTGATCAGCTGCACCCGGATGCATACCGCGCCGGATGTGATGATACAAATAGTAAACGAGGCCGGCGATGATCACGATAGCGATAGGAATATCAAAGGGTCTCATGATTGCCCGCAATTCCTCCCAGCGCGACCCGAAAACGAAACCCCCATACGCTAATCCCCCGCACCAGATGGCCGACCCAATTAAAGTGTAGAGCGTAAACGGGATCAGCCGGGTGCGGGTGACACCGGCAGGGAATGAGATGAATGTTCGCACGATTGGCAGCAGGCGGGAGATGAAAGCGGTCCAATCCCCCCAGCGCGCAAACCAATGATCAGCGCGTACAAGATCTTGAGTGTTGATCATCAAGTAACGGCCATAGCGTGCGAGGAAAGGTCTGCCACCCCAAGCCCCAAGCGCGTAGGAAAATAAAGAACCAACCGTGCAGCCCACACCACCCCAGAGTGCGCCATGGTATATGGCTTCCAGAGCGCTTCCACCGCGCGCTTCTATCAGCAACCAACCCGCGAGAGGCATCGTTACCTCGCTTGGAATGGGAATATTCGCACTCTCGAGTGCCATGATCCCTACGACACCACCCCAGCCAATATTCTGGAATAGGTTCGTGAGGAACTCGATGATCGCATGCTCTAGCGATAGCGGCATGTGTCCTCCTTGCAAAAAAAAGTCGGGCATGTGCCCGGCCAGATATGCGGATTATAGCCTAGAACTCGACCAAATTACCAATGATTGGTCCAGCAGTAGGTAGGATTCTTGACACTCCCCTACCGCTATGCTACAGTACCGCCGCTCTATTGGAACAGCACCTGCCTCATGCGAGACTGGAGCGTGGCGCCAAGCATGTCACGAACCGAGCAGATGGTCGACAGACTCCGAGCACTACAGGCCTCATCCCCAGATGTGGAGGCTTCGGCCGTGGTGAGCGTAGATGGGCTCACGATGGCTTCTGCACTACCTGCTGATGTTGAAGAAGATCGCGTTGCGGCAATGTCCGCAGCGATGCTCTCCCTTGGTGAACGTATCGCGACCGAACTGGGCCGGGGTGAGTTGGATCAAGTTTATATCCGGGGAGCGCAGGGCTTCGTTATTCTCATGGCTGTAGGCAGCGGAGCAGTGCTCACCGTCCTCGCCCGCGAACAGGCCAAGCTGGGGCTCCTCTTCCTCGACATGCGCCGGGCTACCGAAGATCTCACTGAACTCCTCTGAGATTGGTAATCGATCAAACGTGACAACCCAACCCGACCCAGAATGGATGATGCCTAACCGAGGCGCTCGAGCGATCCTCTCAGAACTCGAGCATCTCCTTGGAAAAAACGGCCTCGGGGCTGTCCTAAAGATGGCAGGATTATCCGAATGGAAAGAAATACCTCCAGCAGATGACCTAGAAAAAGGGGTCCGGTTCAACCAACTTACGGCGATCTATCGTGCGCTCGAGGAGCTCTACGGAGACCGCAGCGCGCGAGGCCTGGTCCGGCAGGCAAACCACGACGCGTTCGTAAATACGTGGAGTAAGCACGGCGTGCTGGCTGCCTTCTGTGACCCTGATTTCCAAGCTCTGACATTGAAAGAACGCGTCAGCACGGGTCTAAAAGCGTTTAGCCGAGCCTTCTCAGAGATAAGCGACCTCGATTTTTCCCCCATCGAGGATGGTCAGGTTCCCAGCGTACAACTATCACACTGCCCGGATTGCATCGATCTCCACACTGAGGATCCAGCCTGTGCAGGCATACTGGGTTTTCTTGAGGGGGCATTATCGATCATCAATCCTGAGGATCCTATACAGGTTCGAGAGGTAGAATGCATGGGGGTTGGACATGATCGCTGTTTGTTTAAAATTTTCCCAGAACCCGAAGAGTGAGCCACACGCCATCCGAGAAACATTGGACAACATACTGACACATCCATGGTATTAGGGATGCTCGCTGTGAGAGAACTATGTCGCAATTGACGATCGTTATCCCTACCTATAACGAAGTAGAAAATCTCGAGGCGATCAGCCGTGCGCTGCTCGAACTGCCCCTGGAAGATCTCAGATTGCTTATCGTAGACGATGACTCACCGGACGGGACCGGACAGATAGCGGACCGGCTTGCAGGATCATCCCAGGGCCAAATTCATGTGCTTCATCGCACAGGGAAACTTGGGCTTGGTACGGCGTATATCACCGGTTTCAAGCAAGCGCTTACGGATGGTGCTCAGATCATTGGGCAGATGGATGCAGATTTCTCACACTCCCCCTACTACATTCCTGGATTTGTCGAACTGCTCAAAGACCATGATGCGGTATTTGGTTCGCGCTACATTGCTGGTGGTAGCCTGGATGAACGCTGGGGGTATTGGCGCGTGCTGCTATCCGGATTTGGTAACGCCTATGCCCGCGCTATCTTGGGGATAAGTGTCCATGATGTCACCGGTGGTTTTCGGATCTGGCGCCGTGAGACCTTGCTAGGCATGCCGCTAGAGCAGATCAGGTCTAATGGCTACATCTTTCAGGTTGAGATGGCGTTTGTTGCCCAGCGGCTCGGGTATAAGATCATAGAGAGTCCAATCCATTTTGAAGACCGACGGATTGGTCAATCAAAGATGTCCTTCCGCATTCAAGTCGAAGCCGCGCTACGAGTGTGGCAGGTACTATGGCTTCACCGCAGTTTGAATCCTTCCAACCGTTTGGAAATCCACTAGCCCCCGCTAAACCCTCCCCAACAAACCCGACTCCATCAGGACGGTCAGCAACCTCGACCAATCCTCAAGGTCAAGCTCCTGAGCTCGCAGTGAAGGGTCGATGCGTGAGATCTCAAGCGCATGCTGTATCTGCTCTTTCGGCACGCCAAGCCCAGATGAGATGGCATTCTGAAGCTGCTTGCGCCGCTGGCCAAAACCGGCACGGGCAAGCTTGAAGAACTGAGGCAGATATTCTCTGACGACCTGTGGCTCAGGATAGCGGTCAATCCGCAGGATGGCTGAATCGACCCCCGGGCGTGGGTAGAAAGCGTCGGCACCGATCACAGCCTCAATCCTGGCTTGGCCAAAGACAGCGACACTGAGTGCGAGCAGACTCATGTCGCCCGGGCCAGCGATGATCCGCTCTGCTACTTCTTTCTGGATCGTCAGTATGAGTCGAGTCGCGGTGAACTCGTGTTCAAGAAGCCGGCGAATGAGCCTGGACGTGATCTGGTAGGGAATATTGG
>DAOUEJ010000068.1:0-25898 GCA_034430615.1 Anaerolineales bacterium
AGCAGACTCATGTCGCCCGGGCCAGCGATGATCCGCTCTGCTACTTCTTTCTGGATCGTCAGTATGAGTCGAGTCGCGGTGAACTCGTGTTCAAGAAGCCGGCGAATGAGCCTGGACGTGATCTGGTAGGGAATATTGGCCACAACGATATATCCACTCCGCAGCCCCAGGTCGCCCAGATCCAGCGAAAGGATATCCCCTTCCCGTAATTCAACATCCGGCAGGCCAGCCAGCACCCAGGTAAGTACTGGCAGCAGATCACGATCGATCTCAACCGCAACCAACTTGCCCTCGCCTTCGGCGAGGAGCAAGCTCAGGGTTCCCAGTCCCGCTCCGATTTCGAGGATATCTTCCTTGCCTGTAAGTTCTGCGGCCTGAATGATTTGATCCAGGGCAGAGGTTGAAACGAGGAAATTCTGTCCCAAGCGCTTTTTTGGTTTTAGACCAAACGCCTTGAGTAGTGCACGTGGATCCCGCCTCAACTGTTCGTCGCGTGGCTCCGGTATTTTCATCTTAATAACCGAGGTAAGTGATTTGACGTGATATCGGCAGGGGAGGAGAGGATCCCGGGTTCATGCTTGCAGTGGATCATTGGTTGCCGGCTTTTATTTGCAGGTACTGATCACGGTTAGCGCCTCGTGCAATCTTTCCGCTGCTCGTCTTGATAAGCCATCCGGGATCAACTGTTTCAACATAACGAACCGCAACATCTGTCCCTTGTGCTACGACCGAGCGAATCTCACGTGCAATCCCGACTCGGACCTCCTGGTCATCATCATCTACCTCTGCGACGAGCACAATCTCCTCTGTACCCAACTCCTCATTGAACAGACCAAAAACGACGACCCGGCCCGGGTGAACACCAGGGACATCTGCCACAAGGTATTCCAGATCCTGAGGATAGACATTCTTCCCACCAACGATAATGATTTCCTTGCGACGTCCGGTTACAAATAGTTCGCCCGAAACTTGGTATCCAAGATCCCCGGTGAGATACCAGCCATCGAGGAAGGCTTTCCGAGTGAGATCCTCACGGTGGTAATAACCGCTGAGCAAGCAATCTCCCTGCAACGCAATCTCGCCCACGATTCGATCAGTAACCTGGTTACCCTGTTCGTCGACAATCCGCACCTGGGTGTTTTGAATCGGTTTCCCTGCTGAGACCAGCCTCAGGAGCTGCTTCCCCTCCGAGCACGGGACAGCTCGACCCTCACGGCTCAACTGCTCACGATCGATCGAGTCGATGAGCAAGGGAGTACCAAACCCTCCCTGGGTGACAGCAAAGACATTTTCAGCCATGGCATAGCAGGTGGCGAGCGCTTGCTTGTCTAAACCATATTCCTTGAAGCGTTGATAGAACCGTTCATGGCTATCATTGCGCATCGGCTCCGAACAGTTGATCACCGCGCGCCAGGAAGAAAGATCCACGCCTTCTAGATCCCGGTCACGGATTTTCTGGCTGCAAAAGTTATACGCAAAATTGGGCAGCCAGGATAGGGTTCCCTGGTAATCTGATACTGCCCTCAGCATCCGATAGGGCGCCCTGACCCAATCAAACGGGGACATCAGGACAAGCTTGCTGCGGAGCATGATCGGCATGATGAACCCGGCAATAAGACCCATATCGTGATAGAGAGGAAGCCAGCTAACGACGACGTCTTCAGAAGTCATCCCGATCGCCGCCTTATAACTATCGATTTGGTTCAAGACTGACCTATTCGATAGTGCAACGCCTTTCTGTAAGCCAGTTGTCCCAGAGGAATGCTGGAGCAGCGCGAGATCCTCTGGTGAACGCTGAAGCCCGGGAAGCTCGGTTGTCTCGAGACTTCCCTCTTGCGGGATCTCTGAGGATAGCAGTATTGACCTTACAGAAGATCCCGCATCTGCTGCGGCCTTTGCTTCCCCAAGGAATTCGGTATAGGTAACCAACGCTCCTGGTTCGCTGATCGTGATCAAGGCTTGTAGGGATTCCCGGTAGCGATCGGGAGAGAGTTTTTCCGTCAGGAATGGCATGATGGCCGGGATCGAGCCGTGAAGAAGCGCACCTAGGAATGATTCGATCAACTCCCGCCCATGTTGGAGAATAAGGATCACTGGCTCGTCGGGTTTGATCCCTGCCCGTTGAAAGGCTTGTGCGTACCGTAATGCGCCTTGAACAAGCTCCCCGAATTGGATCGGCAGATCCCCTTCGCGTTGCTGGAGGATGACTGCTTCCCGATTAGGAACCTCCTGCGCGGATCGGACGAGTACCTGTGCTAGGTTCCTATTCACGAATCAGAACCCGACCTTCGCTCAACCAATGCAGAGAGTTCTGTCAGCGAATCAAAGGTGTCCACATTTAAGTCGGTGTCCTCGATCCGAACGCCGAACTGATCTTCAATGAATAGAGCCAGATCCACAAGGCTAAAGGAATCGATCAACCCACTTGAGATTAATAGTTCATCCATGCCCAATTTGCGGGCAGGATCCTTTAGAATCTCCCGACTGATAAAGGACGCGATGGTTTCGATTTGTTCCATCTAGGATCAGATCCTTCCTTGATTGATCTCAGCTTAGCTATCTGCAGCTAAGTTCTGGGAAACCCCTTGCAGGACTGCTGTGAGCGCTTGTAGAGCGGTCAGGTTGCGCCACGGCCACGCTGATTTCATCATCTGTGGGTCATCAAACAGGTTCGGGGCGAAGGTGAGGTGAAATCCGTCCTCCATCAGGCCGTGGCCAGACAGTGGCTGTATGGCGCGCCAGAAGTTCCAAAGGGGAATATCATACTCGTGGGCCAACCCGGCGAGGATTTCGTTGATGCGATGGTTACCCTCCTGGTTATCGGCCTTGGTCGCGAGTATGGGCAATACACCCTGGTCGATCAGCGATTCAAGGATTTGCCTAACATAGCGCTCGTAATTCTCAGGCTTCCCAGCCCACCACGTCTCAAGGCTGACGATTGCAATGCTGGGTCGCTGCAAACGTAGTTCACAATCGAGTGGGGTTTCCCCGGGGTCACAGGCATCGGGATCTGCCCACACTGGCGAGACGACCGAAGCAGCGTTAAACCCCCGACGGACAGCCTCACTTTCACGTGAGAACGAACCGGCGAACCAATCAATCGTCCCCTGTAGATCCTCGTATTCACTCCCCAACGAATAGTAGTTCCCATATTCAAATATCGACAAGAACATCGATGGGACGTTCTGGCAATCTCCAACCTTGGCAAAGGCGTGTGGATCGTTCCCCTTCGCCAGCCCTGCCTGGTATATCTCCCGTGCTCTTTCGCTTACGGATGGGATTACTGGCATGATCATCCAATCCCCGGGCGCCAGCGTCGACCTGGGAGCAGGAGTTGGTGACATAACCGCTGGTGTTTCGCTTGCTACTTCAACCGTAGAAGCCGGCAGGGATGGGGTTACTTTTCCCGGATCCACCACTGCGGGAGGTAGGTTATCCTCGGCCGCACCAGTGGGTGAGATAGTAGGTGATATGCTTGGGCGTGCGCTGCCTGCCGCAGCACCGGCACAACCGCTGGCCAATCCACTGATCAAGCTTACCAGCACAAAGAAACGGACGTAGTATAACCGCAAGCTTTTACCTCCTATGTTAACAACTCGGGAAAGCAGTATTCGAATCATCTACATCGCGGAATGGGTTCTCGCTTATGGGTGTGCAAGACGCTTTGCTAGAGATTCAGACAGTAGCTCCACACCAAGTGGGGTGTAATGGATGGCGCTGTCCGTGAACTCAGCATTGGGCACCGCGTCCCACAAATCGAGAACGTGCCAGCCTTCTTCTTTAGCAACATCACTCAGCAGAGCACGGTAAGTGTCATAAGCCCAGCGTGGATAGTAGAAGTTATAGCGAAACTCGCTGTTCTCACCCTGGCTGATGAAGATTGGTTCATTGATAAAGACTAGAGGAACATCTCCCGCCCTCGTAACCCCTGCTCTGAGCACGTCAAATGCTAGCTCTTCCCTGCCCAGTTCTCCTTCTTGGTAGCTTTGGAACTCTGGGTCAGCGGGTAGGTCCTCCATCCGTTGATTATAAGTTTCGGGTATGACCTGGTCAACGGAAGTCGCCGCCCATGCAAATCCGTACAACTGGAACCGGACCCAGTCTGCAAGCTCCCTTCGCTGTCCGAGAATGGTTTTCCCCCACCAGTCGTTGGCAGCTACCTGCCCTTGTTCGATGACCAGGGGAAGGTTCGCTTGTTCGATAAGATCATTTGTCGCTTGAGGGTTAAGTTCCAACAATGGAGATTGAAGTTGTTTCCCCCATGGCATCGATTCTAGCGTTACAAACCATAGAATGAGATCGGCGTCGTAGGCCAGACCACGCTCTAAAAGAAGTAAATCCTTCGTGACCGACATGGTTGGGTAACCCAGGTTATATGCCTTTATCAGTCTGCCGTCAGCGCTCTTGAGATTGAGCGCGTTCAAACTAGCTGCGAGTGTCTCGCCAGGACTGAGCAAGAAACCCCAGATTGATGAATCACCGATCAGGATTACTCGATATTCGTCAGGAGTCTTCCTGGTGTCATCGATAACGTGCGAGGCAAACATCGCTTCTAGTTGCGGGATGCTCATGTTGAAGGAACGGGAAGGGTCGTCACTGTAGGGCAAACGCAATCGCCCGGGCAGGAGATGATTGTAGAGAGAGAGTCGGCCAAGGTGTGGTAATGGATCCAGAATCATGTAGGCCAGGTTGAATAATAGAAAGAACAGCGCAGCCTTCAAGAGCACACGGCCAAGAAAGCGATAGCTTGGCTCAGTGCCCACGGATGATTTATGTCTGGTGTCCTGCGCGTTCATAGCCCGAATAACCTGTGCAGCGTCTGAAGTGACATGCTCAGGGTTGGAAGTGCAAACCAAACCCAACCCAGTGAGACAAAATTGAATGTCATGAGTATGCCGACCACCCGCTGCATAGAGGCGAAACGACCGCTCCGTGCATTTGTAATAGTTTGTCGTCTATACGAGACCCAGCGATTATGGACAAAGAGACCAAGCCCGTGCCAGATTCCCCAAATGGCAAAATTCCAGGTGAAACCGTGCCAGAGGCCGATTAACGTCATCGTGACCATCTGACCGCTAAGGATGACAAACCATGTGTATTCTCTTGAGATGACACCCCGCAAGCCCCGGGTTAAAGGATTGAAAACGTAGGAGCGAAACCACTGGGCGAGCGTGATGTGCCAGCTGTTCCAGAAGGAGGTTAGGTCCGCCTTGAGGTAGGGACGCTGGAAATTCTCCGGCAGTGTAAAACCCATAACATTCCCAAGCCCGATTGCGATATCGGTATACCCGCTAAAATCGAGCAGGAGCCGGAAACTATAGGCATAGAGCAGGATCCATGCCCAACCGGTAGACTGCACCAGTGGCGCGTTGACTTCATTCATTGCGAGTAATGCTAGCGCGTCGGCAAGAACAAATTTCTTGAAACAGCCCAGAATGATCCGCCGTCCGCCTTCCAGTAGATTCTGTACGCTGGGTCGAATCGTTGACTCGATGTCGCCCTGGAATCGTTCAACACGATCAATAGGTCCAGCCACCAGTGCAGGGAAAAAGAGAACATAACTGATGAAATTACGATACTCCAGGCTGGGCAGTCGACCGGATTTCCAATCTTGGATCACATGCAGCAGGCGAAAAGCGATGTAGGAGTACCCCAGCCACGTAAGATCCAAGGGTGATGCCAGTTCTACCGATTGTCCCGAGACTAGGCGCATCCCCTTGCTGAAAGATAATCCGATGGTTAAGGACTTCTGGGTGAGGAAGAATGCCAGAATGATTCCTGCGATAAGCCAGGGCGCGGCTCGCCTAACCCAAGACCAAAACGATAAAAACCACGCCAAAGCCATGAGGATGAGCATCGCAGCGATAAACGTAGTCAGTGGTGGTGAACCGCCGGCCACGATCTGCAAGGATTGTGGGAAACGCCGTGAAAGGTCGATGAGGATCATGAGGATGACGGTTACCAGCAGGGCAGCCCGATCCTGCCGGGAAATCGAACTCTCACGCGGTCTGACGATAAGCCATGTCCCCAGGATCAGGGCCATGACCATCGTCGGATACCAGAAACCGAAATTCCGAAGTGGTACCGCTGGTTGAAGTACGTAGATTGTGATCGTGCTGGTGATGAGTATCAGCCACCCACGCCAGATCCTATTAGGGATGAAGGCGATTCCGGTGGCGAGAGCGGTAACGATAGCGATCTCGACCAGGGTCATTTAGAATCCCTGATAGATCCATTGTGGACTGCTGTCTGAGGTCATGATCAGGATGATGATCAGGAGCAGGCACAGACCAAGTGCGAGACGGTTTTCACGACATAGAAGACGCCGCATCAGGCCTCACTCACCGATACCCGCACATCTTCCACAGACCATCTTCCCGGGCCACGTAGAATGTGCTTAGTGAGATATCGATATTCTGAAGTTCACCCCCGTAGTCTGCGATAAATTCACCCACGCATCGGACAAGTGCTTCGTCGCCGCTAGTGTTCTCGCCGGAGCAGGACAGCCCTTCGAGGACGACCCCCACCGCCTCAAAGGAGGAGGCCTCAGCAAATGCTCCTTCTTCCCAGGCAAGACAGGAGGCGTTAACCGCACCAATATCATCCTTCGCCTCCAGTGCTCGTAGATAGTTTTCAACAGCTACCTTGGGAGTGCTGTTGGTGGAGCAGCTAAACAGCGCCAGGCTGCTTAGGAACATAGTTATCGTAAGTTTCAAGATTCGTGACATGTACGATCTCCTATCCACCGCCAGTGCTAGAGAAACCTGTTGCCATGATCCATGGTATTCACGGGAGTATCCAGGGTATGCTGTCCAATGCAGGTACTGGGGTCAGAAAGTAGAGTGTAGTCCACTGATGCCATGGTTCAAAGTCACCATCCGTAAATCCAAGATCGATCCAATCGCGCCCGGCAATCCCCGCACCGATATCCTCGATGGTGCCTGGGCCATAGTCCGGGACAAAGACTGGCCAGCCCCACATTAAGTTGTACCAGGAGCGGATTACACCGGTGGTCCCGCGTGTGACTTCCTTCCCTGACGCTGTTCGACTTCCACAATAAGGCACACCCAGGTTGCAGGGTGAGTAGGAGGTCGCATAAATCGGGATAGCCCGCCAGTACTCGATTGTTCCATAGGAGGTGCTCAAGGTTCGAACAACGACTTTCGTGCCATACCCCAGGATGCGCGGCTTGGGTTCGATCACCACCCGGGCTTCATCAACCTGGCGGGAGACTTCGACGCCATCCTCGACGCGGATCCGCACCCTGTTTTCCAGTACTCCATAGGTGCCTGAATCTACGACCTGGATGCTATCCAACTCGAGGGTTTCTAATGGCTGGTAGCTTGTTTCAAAGGGGACAGGTTCAAGCTCGACCAGAATTTGCTCAGCAACCCGGATGACCTGCATCTCCCTACATAGCGGGATAGGGTCAGTAACGGCGGGAATTGTGTAATCTAGGCCACCTAGGCCGATCCCCGCGCTTGCAAGGGCTTCCCCCACCGTATCTCCGACAGCCTTCACCTGCATCGTTCGACCATCAACGCTGATCAGCAAGTCGCTTGCCCGCCGGATTGAAATCGTTTGATCGTCCGTAAGTAATGTCGTCAGCGGGGGATCGATTGAGTCCCCCTCATACAACATGAATCCCACCTCAAATAGCGCTTGATCGATGGTGACCGCGCCAGAACGAAACCGCGTGACATGATTGGCATCCATAACGGTTAATTGATGCCCTCGGACAAGCCTGATGCGGGATACGGCGCGACCCACCTTTACCCACATATCTTCTGGTTGACCATCGATCCAGAGTCGATCGCCAGGATATATGCGGAGCCCTGCGTCGGCGATGATGTTGGCCGGAGTTTTGGATGTCGCACGGATCCACTGCAACCCGCTGGCATCGTCCAGGATTACAGGCATGGCATGGACGACCTGGATCTGGTGAACGCCCCTCATCTGCTGCTCGGGCGGAGGGTTGATCAGGTCGTCAAGCGTGTGTTCTATCCCCAGGTCATCTAGAACAGCGCCAACATCGCGTCCGTGAGAAAAACCCTGGATACTCTTCCCATCAGCGAGCACTTGGACATTTCGACCTGTCGCCTGGTAGAGGAATATTGAACCGGCTACAGCCAGGATTGCTGCAATGGATTTCCACTGCTTTGAGACTGCGTCAAGCATTTTAACGGCTCGATCCATATAGAGCGCCGAGTATACCAGATCCGAACTATGACGGCCTTCCTGCTAAGATTTCGATATTTCCATGTAACAAAACCCCTGATTTCGCATCGAAAGAGCCAAGGACAAGACTTACTGGAGGCATACTGAATGCCGATTTACGAATTCCAATGCTCCGAGTGCGGCCATCCATTTGAGGAGCTCATCTTCCCATCAAGAACAGCTGAGCACATAGAATGCCCACAGTGCGCGAGCACGAAGGTACTCAAGAAAGTCTCAAGGCTGGGTGTGACAAGGTCGGACTCTTCATCTGGAAGACGGATCAGCGCATGTACAACGAGCACTTGAGGTGTCCGACGTTAAGACCGGCCGGGTGCCGGTCGACCCTTGGATCCTCACCAGCCGGGGATGATCTGTTCAGCATTCAGCAAGGCGGAACACCCTAGAAAATGAAAATGTCCGGGTCGGAACCCCGGCGGCACCCGAAGGCACCTCCGTACCGCTGCTTCCTCTCGGACCTGACGGGGTTGGGAGGACTTCGCCGCGCCGGACCCACCCGGACGAGCAGAGGATAACGCTTGGCACAGTGAACGTCAAGACGTCGGCTTTTCTATATAGGAAAAGCGATAGTTGTGCCTTTTTAAAAAAGACACCGCCAGTGCGGTGTCCTGCAGGCGGAGAGGGTGGGATTCGAACCCACGGAGCCTTGCGGCTCACGCGCTCTCCAGGCGCGCGCGTTAGGCCAGACTACGCTACCTCTCCGTACTTTCCAATGAAACTGAATGAAGCGCGCCGATTATATCACGGCAGATTTTTCACAATCGGGAGCTCAAGCAGATACAAACCGGCGTCCTCGCTTGAGAGAAAGACCATCCACCTGCCATCTGGTGAGATTTCCCAATCGTTATTTGCAATGGGTAATGAGCTGAAGAGCGGCGAGGTCAATGTCCAAGACGCATTACCAGGAATATCAAATTGCGTCAGATAGGCACCCGGGGCGTCAAGGTCCAGTGGGATCACGACCAAGCGCCCCTCCTCCCGCCAACGATAAGCTCCATATTGAGAGAGCTTAGTAGCCGGATCCCCGGTGGTGGGCAATACCCACAAGCCATTGCGATCCATTTCCTTTTCGAAAGCGATCGTGAACGCGATCCATGTTCCGTCGGGGGAAAGGAGCACATCCTTGGGAGAATCGATTGCGAACAACAATCTACCAGCGCCATCCTCGAGCCGGATCCGCCACAAGCCTGCAGGCCCCGTCGGGGTCAGGCGCCCGCTCACAATTATCGCCTTACCTCCCTCTGACCATCCCTGGAATCCACCCCCATGAACGGTTACCAACTCTCTGACACCTGTTCCATCAATATCTGCGATCCAGATCGTGCGGACCTGGACATCCTGGTTCTGGATTGAGCTTGAGCCAATCTCCCAGGCGATCTTTTCATTGGAAGGAGAGAAGTAAATTCTTCGCCCTGAACTCGGTATCGTCCAACGTGTCCCGTCGACCCAGCGTTCGACATATACCGTCCCACCTTCAAGATAGGCTACCAGAGACCAATCTTCGGAAAAGACACCCACACGAGAAGTAATCAGGGTAAGTGGGCCACCGGCGCGCGGTACGCCATACAACCCCGCCGAAGCCGGGCCATCCGGGGCATCGATGAATAACAACCACTCCGAGTCACGGCTCCACTGGGGATAATTGCAGCAGCCCGCTTGCGTTACAAGGTTAGGTTCCGGCGGGACTCCTGGTATAAGTGGTAGGTTGGCAGCTCCCGGTGTTGAAGTTGGCGGGATACGTACCTCCGGGGTTTCATAGCTGAACACGTCGATAACCCCTTGCTGGACCGAGGCTGCGCTTGCTCCAAGAACCACACCAAAAAACAGGCAAATGAGTATGCCAATTTCTACAAGGTGAGAACGCAAACGCAGGCTACCAGTCATACGGCCAGGGCGAAGCGTAGTCATTCAGGAGGCCATGACCAAAATGGGTAATTGGCTGATCATAAAGACCAACCCACTGCCCGGGATTGGCCAGATCTTGTTCAAAGCGAACTGGTGAGTCACCACTCATCACGATCCTTTCCCAATCAGCATCAATAAGGTCCATTGGGTTGTAGGCGATGGCTTGGGTTTCAACATCGCGAATTTCAAGGTGCAAATGGGGTCGGGAGGTGCAGGTTCGATCCGGGTCTCCGCTCAAAGCTACAACCTCACCGGCCTTCACGCGCTGGCCGATACTCAAGCGTGCTCGCACCAGTAGGTGACCGTAAAACGAGGCATAGCCATTGGCGTGGTTGATCATGAGATTATGCGGTCCAGCACCATGCCAGCTGTCTACCGATTCGACGATACCATCACCGATCGCCAGAATAGGGGTACCGCAAGGCGCTTCAAGATCGATCCCGAAGTGGAGCCCCTGCCCCCCATAGTAAACACTGTAGCGGTACTCGTAGGCGAAGGTTGTGTTGCCGTAAGGTTGGATAAAGAGCCACGTATTAGGTCCGGGGTTACCAGCGAATGGCATGATGAATGGCCGCCCATCCAGTTCATCACCCGGATCTGCCCGTGCGATACCAACAAGAGTGATTAGCGCGACAAAAGCACACAAGAACCCAACCACTGTTGGCAGCCTAAACCAAAGCCTACTCTTATTGTCAGACCAGGAGTTCAGAAGAACCTCGCGGCGGGAAAAGATCATCGAAGACCTCACTCGCATACTGATCGACGAGCTCAGACGAAAGCTGCCCGGAACGGCAGACCTCAGCGTAGAAATCGGCACTGGGCCGTTTTCGCCGTGCCTGGGTATCTTCATCGAGAGACCACAAACCAAAACGCTGAGTCCACCCACGCTCCCACTCGAAGTTATCGACCAAAGACCAATGGAAATACCCTTTGATCCGCCAATTGAAGTTAACCGCTCTCCATACCTGGTGCAAGTGATGGGCCAAATAGCGAGTCCGAAATCCATCATCCGGATCTTCAACCCCGTTTTCAGTGATGTAGATAGGCATTTTGAAGGAATGCGCCCAAGTAAGCGCTTCCCAGAAACCTCGAGGGATATCGGCGATAAACCCACCAGGACTTACCTGCGCTTGTTCTGGAAAGTCTCCCGGGGCTAGCAAAGCCGTGATGTGTAGAAGATCATACTTGACCTCCTCAGTCGTGTAGTAATTCAATCCAAGAAAATCCTGTGTGCCTCGGGCTTGTGATACCTGGCTCCGCCATGCCAAGAAACGGATCCTCCCATCCAGGACTGCCCTAGGGAAGAGCAAATTGAAATTTCGATGCTTGAATCTTGCAGCCATACGGTCCAGACGGTTTACTTGCTCTGGACATTGGAATCCACGGAAGTGGTGCGCTATGCCAACCTGTGCTGTCGGGTCAATTTCGTGGATGGCATGATAGGCTGCCGCATGAGCTCGAACAAGGTTCAGGATTGCGATCGGCGCTGCGCGCAAATCCTTCAATCCAGGTGGGAACTCGTGACTCATGTATCCCCCATAAACCAGCACATTTGGTTCATTGATCGTAATCCACAGCTTAACCAAATCCTTGAATGCACCAACGACCTTTCGTACATACCGTTCAAACCAGGCCGCCGATTCGTCCGCCAGCCAACCACCCCGCTCTGAGACCCATTGTGGGAGCGTGAAATGATAGAGGGTTACCATCGGCGTCATACCCCGTTCGAGAGCCCCCTGGATCATCTGCCGGTATTGATCGAGCGCCTGGTCATCCCATAGCGCTGGTGAAGGTTCCACCCTGCTCCACTCGATGGACATGCGGTGGGCATTCTGATGGGTCTTCGCAGCCCGGTCGAAATCCTCCTCCCAGCGACCGCGCCACCATTCGCACGCATCTCCGGAAACATGGCCATGAAGGATGCGGCCAGGCTCCTGCTCCCATTGATACCAGTCGTTAAGGGTGTTTCCACCCTCCACCTGGTGAGAGGAGGTCGCCGTTCCCCAGAGGAAAGTTGATGGGAAGCTGTAGCTTGCCTTAATCAACCTGAATTTCCTTCTGGCGTCGGTGAGTCCTTCGCTAGAAAGAGGTCAGCAAAGAGATGCCTGACCCCAGTGGGTTTGAAACCGAGGTCGAAAGCATCCTCGAAGGAGCGATAATCATCATCAGGGATACGCAAGAATACCGTAAGCCGATCGTGGACCAACTGGCTGATCAACCCTCCCAGGACTGCCTTGGTGAAGCCACGCCGGTATCCGGGGACGTCACCTTCTGCGTAGATCTCTGCAGCATGTTCTGTACGCCAATTGATACCAGCCGCTGCAGAGCCATTGGATGACTTGATCTCGTAGCGCGGCAGCCCATCCGGGGTATGCCGGCGCTCGATGAGGACATTTAGCACAGGTTCGAACCCGCGCGCATCAAGCCTAAGGAGGTTGCTCACCATATGTGAAGTGAGCTCAGCCGTACCGATCAAGTACTCCTGTTGTTCTATCGGTAGGTAAACCAAGTAATGCCTACCTGGCTGCAAAGCACCCAGGACTAATTCGTGCAGACCCTGCCGGGTCCCGACAAAGGGGAGCGCCAGTGAACGGAAGAGATCCATCCCTGTCTGGGCAACGGCCATAAATCCACTCAGGCTGTGGTTATTCGAATAGTACCCATATAGTTTGACACGTTCGCATTCATGCACCAGGCCGTAGTAGCTGGCCAGCGCATCCGCAGCCGATCGAACATCGATCAGGCCTCTGAGGGTATCTCGATTTTCACAGGGGATCAATTCAATATTTGCCACCGGATGCCTCTTCAGGCTTGGCCGATTATATCGGGCGATAAAATCTCTGCAAGCAGGCTGCAGGTTTTACTGTAAGGGTCTAGCCTGAGCGATGACCTCAACCGAGTCGATGGAAGGGCCAAGGCTAAAGATGTCCAAAGAGAAAGGGATGGAATCACCCGTAGCTTCGGCAATCACGAGATCGAGGATTCGATAGCCGGCAGCATGGCCATTAGGACTGCGCACGATGCCAAGGATGCGAATCGAGCCATCCGGGCTGGTGGATAATTGCCTAAGGTCGATCGTGCCAACTACCCTCGACATGCGTGCATCGAAGATCTGCGTGGACGACTGGATCTCGAGCCCGACGCTGTAACCAGTTATATCCGAAGAAGGGATTCGGATCGCAGATTGGACTGATGCGGTAGCATAGGAGAAATCCGGTAGAGTCTGTGGGAATTGCACCAATAAAGGGAGTGACTTGCCCGGACTAAGAAATTCAAGCGGGGAATTGGCAAGCTGCACCCCGATCTCTTCCCCTCCACCATCATACAACCGGACGACAACCGTCAAACCCCGGACATACTCAGCGTCATTGTTTTGAGCCTCCAGAAGGCAAGCCAGGGCACCCGAGGGAGATTCATAGCATTCAACAGGACTCATCTCAACCGGGACTGGTGTTGGGGTTGGCAGCAAAGTATCCACCGCTTCACCTTCCTCCCCCGGGATGCGCAGCTGCTGTCCGATCGTAAGGAAACCGGGGTCCACACCCGGGTTCACCAGTATCAGATCATCTAAGGCCACCCCGTAGCGAAGTGCAATTCCCAGCAAGGTTTCCCCCTGTTGGACGATGTGAACAAAGGGTGTTGGAGTAGGACCGAGTGGAGTAGAACCTGGGCCCACATCCTGGGCGGGGGTTGGTTGTGGTGTCGATGATGCAACACGAAAGGGGAGCAGCGTTGATGTGGGTAATGATTCGGTGGCTATCTCCGCCGGATGACAAGCGGCAAGTAGAGTGCCGAGGACAATCAGGAGCAGGCGATATCGTGAATGCACCATCAGACGTGATTATACCAATGGGGGAGTAGCCACATGTCTGCCGGTATGCTAGACTCCCGATGAATGATGGGAACATCCCGTGGCTAATGAAACTTCCAGCACCCTGACTGAAGCGATTGCTGCTGTCCGCACCGGGGATCGAGCTCGTGCCCGGGAGTTACTCTCGCGCTTGCTGCGGGCCGAGACCCAGAACGCCGAGTACTGGATCTGGATGAGCGCAGTGGTTGATCTACCACGCGAGCGTATTTACTGCCTAGAATCAGCCTTGAAGATCGATCCAACCAACCGGGCTGCCATGCGTGGGCTTGCAATTCTGGGCGCTCGCCGGCCTTCCGATAAAGAGATCCCGCAAGCTGTCCGTATGCCGAAGCGCGTTTTCGATCTCCCAAGCGCACCAGTTGAACCTCAAGTGGAGCTTGAGAAGAAAACCGACCCAGGACCAGCCCTCCTCCCGCCCAAACCCACAGCCTCGCCTTTCAAGGCGCGAAAGGGAAGCCAGGTTTCGCGACTGCTGGGTACGATTATTTTTGCTGCTTTTGCAGTGGGTATCGTCGCAGTGGGGGCTTACTATTTACTTCCGGGCTTCCAACCCCGGTACTTGGGGTCGGCTTCAACCCTCCCTCCACCAAGCCCGACTGCGACTGATACCCCTTTGCCCGGGACACCAACCGCAACGCCCATCCCAGCTGCAACCCGGATTATTCGCACGCCCATTCCTACTGAGCTCGTTCAAACCCCGCTCGCCCTTTTCATTGCAGCCAGTCCCACACCCACCCCCATCGCCGGGTATATGCCCCACCCCAGCTATGAGGCCTACCAGGCTGGTATCAATGCGCTCGTGCGTGGCGAATACGAAACAGCGATTGAATTCTTCGACCAAGTGCTCTCACTCACCACACAATTACCGGATGTATATTATTTCAAGGGTGAAGCGCAACGATTGAAGGGCGATATCGGTACCGCTATAGGGACATACGATAAAGCGGCCAACCTTGATCGTGATTACGCACCACTGTACCTCGGGAGAGGTCGGGCATTACTCGAGAGGAACGAGAGCGCCGCACTCCAGGATTTCAATCGCGCCTTAGAGCTCGATCCCGGCTTTATCGAGGTATACCTCGAATTGGCGTCTTATAACCAGGCCAACAAGCTCTGGCAGCGACAGGCAATAATTCTCGAAGATGCTCTTACTCAAGGAGCAAGCACTCCACGAATCTTGATCTACTTGAGCGAAGCCTATCTCAATCTGGCCCGTTATCAATTCGCCTTAAATTACGCGCTGGAAGGCAGCGCTGACGATCCAACCATGCTAGAGGGGTACCTCGCTGTAGGAAGGTCCTACGTTGCTTTCGGCGTGAACATCCTCGATCCATCGTACTTCTCGACCGCTATCTGGCCACTTCAGACGTATACAGCATATGCCCCGCAGGATGAGCGCGGTTGGGGAGCGCTTGGCCGGGCTCTCGTCGGCACAGGTCAGCTTGATCAAGCCCTGGAGGTGTTGAACATCGCCCTCGAGTTGAATCCGCGCTATGCTCCAGCTTACCTGGCGCGTGCTATCCTTTATGCCCAGCGCGGTCAGTTTAATGAAGCCCGCACCGATGCTTTTGAAGCCCAGCGATATGGTCCGACAACCTTCGACTTGAGGCTTACAACAGCGAGAATCCTAGTCAACACACGTGAATTTCAGGTCGCCTTGAACGATTAT
This sequence comes from Anaerolineales bacterium, assembly GCA_034430615.1. Lineage (GTDB taxonomy): Bacteria > Chloroflexota > Anaerolineae > Anaerolineales > E44-bin32 > E44-bin32. Next base: position 15,681 of record DAOUEJ010000068.1, read on the forward strand.
CTAACCCCTGCCATCTCAGACGCGAAAAATATCGAGAACCTTCTTGTCAAGGAGCGAGAGCTGGGTGAGCTCTACGCGTTAAGGGGAACAATCTACGAAGCGAATCCCGAGAATAAGAGCGACGCAATCATCCAGTGGAACTGGGTTTTGAGCTTGGAGAATGCCCGGCCTGAGACAAAAGCTCTGGCGCAGCAGCATGTCGATGAACTGTCTGGCGTCGGCCCAACCCGGACCGTAACACCCAGTCGTACACCAACCCAATCAGGCGTGATTATCGGCACCCCATCGACGACACCAACGCCGTAGCATTTTTCGCCAGTATGGCGCAATTCCTGCATACTTCATCCCGATAAGAATTTGACCCAGACAATGGATAACATGCGAGGATACCGCTGGTCCAGCCTCCTTATTGGCCTAAGTATCGTGGGTTCTCTATTTATATTGATACCCGCTGGTCAAGGCATCCAATCCCCACCTGCCTGCTTGATCCTTTTAATATGCACGACAACCCTTGGGTTCTTCGTATTCGAGCACGGGGGTGTCGGCACGACAGCCATATCGGCTGCCTCCTTTCTCTATGGCGTGAGCTTCGAACCTGGGTATGCAGTGCTGGTCAGCGGCGTTGGGATGAGTATCGTGATCATCCTCCGATTGATCCACACGGTTCGTCGACCGGTTGATTCGAACCAGTCCGGAAACACTGGGCTTACTGCCTCTCTATCCCGTCTTGGCCGCTCGATGATCAGCCTGACGGCAGCAATGATCGTATACAAGTATCTTGGTGGGAACGGAAACCTGACCGGGAATCTTATACATAGGGGCATCCCCTTAGCAACATCAGCGGGAATCTTATTCCTGACAGAACTCGGTGCAGCCTTACTTGAAGGTCGGGGCTATGCAAAGATCACAGCTACAGCTCGACAAGTCCGAAATCTCGTAGTGCTGATCTCACTGCCTATTGGCCTTGCTGTTATTGGTGTCCTTGCGTACTCCACCGCAGGCCTGGCTGGTTACTCGATCTACTCACTGCTCCTCCTGACTCTCATCCAGCCTGTGTGGCTTGCTTCAAAGGCAAACTCGGCCGACTACTTACCACAACCAGTTCAGGCTGTGCTTTCAGACCAGATCGGAGATGCCGATGCTTCAATATCGCCCACTGGTCTTTATTCGGAAATCCTCGATCGGGCAATTCAAATCGTGGGAGCTGAGTCAGGGCACCTGGCTATCTATAAGGATGACCCTTACGGCCTGATGATCGTTGCCCAGCATCCAACCAATCTTGACGATCAAGGGGAAGCCATCTTTGATTCTATCTCCTCATTTTCCGCAAGTGTGGCTGAATTGGGTCATCCTCGTCGCCATGACCTTCAGGCCGAAGGTCCCCTTTCGAACGGAGAACCCCGCTTTGCATTAGGGATCCCGCTCATGGATCGCACTGGTATTTTGGGGGTCCTAACAGTCGAACGTGGAGATAAAGGACAGTTCTCACAAAAACAGCAGGATTCCCTCGTTCGTCTCGCTTCCCAATCGGCGGCTTCACTCCGCAATGCGTTGCTTTATAAGCAACTCGAGCAGCGGCTTACCGAACAATCGTTACTCTACCAGGCGAGCATGCAGATTGCCGAGACCCTCGAGCCCGAAGCTGTTGCGCTTGCAGCCGCAGACAGCACCTGTGTGGCACTTAAGGCTGACTGGGCAGCAGTCTATCGTTGGGATCCAGACCGCGAGCGTCTGGTCTGCATTGCCTCGATCGCGGGCGGAAGACCTCAAACAAAACTTTCAGCCCGGACGCTGAATCCGGTAGAAATCCCCTTCCTGCAGACCTGCCTAACCGAGCGAAAAGTCCAGCGCTGGTGTACCGAGGACGCCCCCAGCGAGCGGGACCGCCAGTATCTGCTTGTAGACCGGCAGGCTGCTTGTTTACTCGTCGTGCCGCTGACCTTGGGGGAGCGCACGCTGGGCATACTCGAGGCTACTACACTCAACCCATCCGGCTTTACCGCATCAGCTGATTGGACAGCACAATCCATCGCCATCCAAACGGCAATCGCGCTTGAAAACACAGAACTCTTCCAATGGACCCGTGCAGGTCACGATCGACTGATGGCCATCTTGAATTCCTCCCGTGAAGGGATCATGATGATAGACCTGGCCGGACACTTGCTGATGGTCAATAAGCTCGCCGGGGAAATGATCGGTATCGACCGTAAGCAGCTTGAAAATCACACTCTTGATGATCCAGCGCTCGAGCTGGAAAGCCATCTTGGCTATGAGGTAGGCGACATCCAACGCCTATTGGGGGCTCTGGGACAGCACACAACCTACTATGCGCGCAGCAAGGTGTTCGAACCGACCGGCCGGGATCACAATTTCCTCCAGCGCAATGAATCGCCTGTCTTCGATTCGGATGGTGATCTTATCGGTTGGTTGATAGTCCTGCGCGACGTTTCCGAACAGCGCGAGCTCGAGCAATCACGCCACCACTTGACCGAGATGATCGTCCATGACCTGCGCGGTCCACTAACCGCCATCTTGAGTGGTCTAACCCTGCTGAAAACCCATATCGATGAGGGCACCGATTCACCGATTGTTGCCCAGGCCTTGACCATTTCCGAGCGTAGTGTTCAACAGATGCTGGGCCTTGTCGACTCGCTGCTCACCATAAGCAAGCTTGAAGGCGGAAGCGCCAATTTGCGTCTCGAGTTAACGGATCCGACACTCATCGTGCGCGAGATTGCAGAGATATACGTACCGGAAGCGAACAAAGCTGGCATCGTCATGAGGCTGGATCTTGAGCAAATTCCCGATCTCGAACTTGATCGGGAGAAGATCGCCCGGGTCGTCGGAAACCTCATCGACAATGCTTTAAAGTTCACACCTGCCGGTGGTCAGATTGGTCTTGAACTGAAACTAGTACAGGGGTTCCTTGCACTGAAAGTCTCTGACACGGGGCCTGGGGTACCGATGGAGTATCGCGATAAAATCTTCGATCGATATGCTCAAGTACCCGGCGTAAGCGGCCGGCGCCGGGGAACTGGTATTGGACTGGCGTTCTGCAAGTTGACGGTCGAAGCCCACGGGGGGCGGATATGGGTAGACGATGATTCTGATGGAGGGAGCGCCTTCATCATTCGAATCCCGATCCACCACACACGCGCTGTTCCAAGCCCGGACAGCAATTGAACTTGAGCGATATTCAAGCACATCGCTTGCAGAACCGTTCCTCAAGCCATCCAGGGGGCAGGGTCGATCGTATTATCACTAGGAGATACAATCCCGGCTTCCTCGTCCTCCACATCCCCATAGAGTTGATCGAAAGGACCAGGTAGAGATCCCCTGGCGCACAGAGACCGAAAGCTGCAGAAAGCGCATTTGCTAACATCTTCTGTCAAGGGGAAGATCTTGCTGGTCTCCTGCTGAATTTCATCAATTAATGAAATCAGGTATGCACGATTGGCTTCGTGCTGGTCTTCGGTGTATTTGAAGCGTTGCAACTCCGTTGGTGCTTCTGCGTACCAGTACAGCATCTCAACCTGCCGGGGATCGATGGGCATTTCGTTGTTCAAGAAACCGCCTGACTCGACGAGCAGGAAAGGATAAATACGGGTCTGCAGCCGTTCGGCTGCCTGGGCGAAGGAGGGAGGCCGCCGGTCGGTCTTCCAATCTACGATGACAAATTTGCGGACCGGGTCAAAGGCGAGCAAATCGAATTTTCCAACCAGGTGAAATCCATCTACCCAGGTTGAGGTTTCAAATTCAGGGATCTTCTGCCGCGGTAGATCAGGTGGCGGGAAGCTGCGGTATCGCTGCCACCAAGTTGCAAGCGGCTCATCCCAAGAATATGCAGTGATCAATCCTTCTGGAAACCCGAGAAGGTGCTGTTGAATCATCCGGTGGAGAAGAGTTCCCTGGCGAAGGTGCTCTTCAAAAGCATCAGGGGGCTCAGCAACCAGGGCGGGCCAGCGTTGGCCTTCGAGGTAGCGGAGTTGAAACTTGCGAGGGCAGGCACGATAGTCTTCCAGGTTTGCTTGAGAGAATGTTAGGTTATTCACGCAATTTCCCCGGAAATTCCCGCAATGCGGTGAGTGCTATCGCCTCGGCTCGATCACCTCTACGGCCTGTGTTCCAGGTCACAAGCAAATCACGCCTGGCACGGGTGATTGCCACGTAAAGCAATCGTAGTCGCTCTGCAGCATACTCCGTTCGTGCTCTGGTTGTCGCCTCACCTTGCCTATAACCCTCTTTCATTTGGCCTTCTGAGAGCAGATCAAGTTGGGCCAATGCCTCGGCATTGTAGTTGACACGTTCTTCGAGGAACCACTTTTCGGAGATATAGGTCTCGTTTCCCACTGACGCAGGGAAATTGTAGTCATTCACCGAAAGTACATAAACCCGATCCCATTCCAGACCCTTGGCCTTATGAATGGTGGCGATCACGACTTCACCGGGGTGCAGGTCTGGATCAAAGGCTGCATCACCACCAGCGCTGTTAATCATCCGACGATCATTCTCCGAGATCCGTACCAGCTCTTGAGCCACCTCTTCCAGGCTGAGGCTCGGGTTATTTGAACGGAGCTGTTTTACGAAACCTGCGAACCTATGGGCCAGCGCCAATTGATCCCCCTGATCGAGCAAATCGGCGGCTATGGTGAGCAGCAACTGATCGGGAGGCAGCTGAGCTGCCTGCTGCCACCTTCTTACGCTTTTACGTAATGCCCGAAGCTGTTCAGTCTGTTCGAGGGGCATGCCCGTACTTGAAAGGTCCTCAATCCAATCGGAGCCTGGTTCTGGCCAGAAAAAAGCTTCCGATCGAGGACAAGTCCGTAGCACTTCGAGCAGCGGGTCGTCTAGTTCAGGTTTATCTGTATGTGCTGGCCCAAAGCGCCAAACCGCGTACGCTGCAGGGAGATACTTCAGATCGGAAGGCCGGGCGAGATGGTAAAAAAGGTCAGAAAGAGCTGATGCAAGCTGGCGTGTTTCTTGTGAACTTTGCAGGATTTCAAGGTGTGGGACACCGCCTGCTTTGAGCGCCTCAGCCAGCTCAAACCCCCGGTAGTTGCGAGGGACCAGAGCTGCAACAGTTTTTTCCGGGTTGTCGGCGACAAATTTCGCCATCGACTTAACGACTTTCACTATCTCCTCTTCAGGGGTGAACGGCAAGTAGACAAGCGCGATGTCTCCATCATCCTGGGCGGGATTCGGCTGGGGATCACCAGCAGGTGATGGCTCGATTAATGGGGTGGTTAACGCTTCACGTAATTCCGGGACCGGATGGCTGGTCCTGACCCAGGTCGTAAGGTAGTTGGCTAGTTGGATGATGGCTTTTGTTGATCTTCCCGAGTTCGGAAGGACCCGCTTCTGAACACCGCTCTCGTCGAGGAAGGAGCGCAAGTAATCAGGACTGGCGGTGGTAAAGGTCTCAAAGATGGCCTGATTTGGATCCCCGACTCTAACCCAGTTGCCTTCCTGTCCCACGATTTTTCGCAGAATGGATTCCTGCAGCCGGCTGCTGTCCTGCGCTTCGTCCTCCAGGATGTATGGCCACCGCGCTTGAAGCCGGGCCAGGTATTGTTCATCGGTATTGATGATATCAAGTGCACGTGTGATGAGATCGTCAAAATCGAGAGCGCCACGAAAGCGCAGCGCTTCTTGATAATCCCTATACGCCCGCCACCCAAGTTCAAGGAGCGTGTACTCGTCTTCCCCGGCATCCAGCCAATCCCTGAGCATGGCCGGTGAAATACCCCGGTCTTTAGCCGTTCTGATGATTGCTGCGGCGATTGTTCCTACCAGCTCCGGCCAGTCACGACTAAGGATGCGGCGCTCTTGTCCGCTGTTCAATTCCCGCCGCAGACGGGTCCTGATCCAGTCTTGATGATCGTACGCCCAACTCTCGCAAATTGCGGCAAGGATCCGTCTCGAATCATCTTCATCGATGATGACGAACTGCTCCGAAATACCCGCCAGATCGGGCCGTTCTCTGACGATATCATGGGCTAAACCGTGCAAGGTCCGAACGCGATAACCAAGATATGGAAGCAGGCCAAGCTCCCGCACAAATCCTGCGATGCGGTGTGAGAAATTATCCACCGCTGAATTGACCAGCGTTACGATCAGAACTTCCTGGTCGGTGGAAAGTTGTCCATCTGCGATGATCTGGGCTGCCAGGTAGGAAAGCGTCGTTGTTTTCCCGCTTCCAGGAACGGCAGAGATACCCATCCATCCCCGGCGGTACTCAAGAACATCTCTCTGCTTCGGGCGCGGGGTGAAAAGGTTGCTGCTCACAGAGTATTCCCCTGGGAGCGCCGTAATAGCTGCTGGAGGGCTCGTAGCATTGGGCCTCGCTGTTCGTAGCCGCTTTCATTGACTTCGTTCCAGAGTGCATAAATCCGATTTGCGCAGCGTCGGGTAAGTCCGAGAGCGAGAGTCCCCGCGATGGAAGCCTGGATAGCGGATTCTTCCTGATCTGTCCATTGGCGCCCGCGCTCCCATTGCCGGCTGAGGACGTAAGGATGGGTAAGTGGCTGGTAGATCCGCTCACCCCATCCATCACTGCCAACATCCAACCAGAACTGATATGAGACTATCCGATTGGCCATAAGGAATGTATATGCGGGTGCAATTAAAACGCCATCCTCGAGCCCAGGTGGCTGCAGCCGAAGATCCTGCGCCGTGACGACTCCTTCCTCGACCAACCTCAGGTAGCGCTCCCCGGGATCAACACCTGCTAGTGCCTTCTGCCCTTCAAGAACCAACCTGAACTTATGGACGGAATCAACCAGGGTCGAGATCACACTCCCGGCTGTGAGATCATTCGCGAAACCAAAACCCGGCTGGGCAAGGATCTCGCCAAATACTCGCCGTAGAAAATGGTCCAGCGGCAGGATCCCCCCTGCGGAATAGGTTTCCAACCAACTACGAAGAACTTCGTACCTCTCACCCACATGAGCGGTCAAGCGTAGTTGCATCTCTTCCCGTAATTGACTGAAAGGCGCTAGCCAGGAAGGTTCACCGCTTGGATGATACAGGATTCTTGCAAGAAGATCAGCCCGAACAGGATCAAGATCTGCAATGCAAATACCCAGCATCCTGGCGACTTCCTCTGTGCCTGGCATAATACCCCAACCAGGATGAGCAATCGCAGCCAGTGTTAAGATGCTCCTCGATGACGGCTCATCTCGGATTTTATGCGAAGGACGAAAGGCAAACCAGGGAATCTTAACCTGCTCCAGGCTGTGGCCGATCATAAAGCGCAGCGAGTCCGATAAATAGGGCGCGACAACGGCGATCTCATTCGGAGGGATAGATTCAACACTGATCAGACGATCGATTTCTTCCGCGACCCAACGGGCGGCGTCTGCGAGATGGCGATGGACTTCCACCTGTAGTGCAGCCAGTGGTTCACCACCCACCTTGGGTAGATCAATATTAAACTCCTGGGCCAGCATGACGCCTAGCGCACGCACATCGGAGGCGGTCGAAGGTGCGGTCGTGAATTCGATCACCCGCTCGCAGCTATCTTTCAAGCGGAGTGCATGATCAGGATCAGCCCCCAGGAACCGCCTGAAGCCTGCCTGTGTGTCGTACAAGAGCATGCTTGCCTGCATCTCCGGGATCAGAAGGGCTATAAGGTCATGAGATCGGGGTGTGTCCTCTTCAACGTTATCGACCAATAAATGGGTTGCTAGCCGTTGTCTATACGCATTGAACTCTTCAAGGGGGAGGATGTATTCGAAGAACAGCTCTACCTGCAGCGAAAAGTCAAGCAAGTTTTCGCGCAGGCAGAGCGCTCTAAAGGCTTGCGCACAACGCATTGCATCATCAAAGACGCTTGCGCGCCCTGCGGGTCCAACCCAGGATTCTGCCAGGCGTGGCCCGATTTCATCCAGCGGGAAACCCACCAAAACCGCTTTATTAAGATTGTCCAGAATCTGGCGGTAGAGCTGGTTCCGCTCCAGCGTTATTTCCTGGAATAATCCCTGCTCAAGAAAGGGTTCAATCGTGCTCGCAAGGAAATAGGTGGCGGTCTCCAGTGTCAAGAACTTCGGTTGGGCGGAAGGGAGCCCGAACCCAGCCTGCTCTGCAATCATCGGCCAGAAGAGCTCGGTCATCCGGCGGGCCAGGCCGCCGAGCGTCAGGACTGTCATGCGGCCCCCATCGATACCCGGGAATCGGAGAGGAATATCGGCGTAGGGTTGCGCGAGAGAAAGCTGGGGAACAAGGATTAACAAATGATCACTGCTGCGTGCCCGATCAATTACCGACTTGGCCCAATAGACTGCAGCAGTAGTTTTTCCTGATCCAGCAGGACCCTGCAGGAACAGCGATCCTTCCCGGTATCCCTCGGCCACCTCCCTCTGCAGCGGACGGAGGCGGCCCGGGGCAATCCACCCATCGTGGTTGCCGCTCTCTCCTCGATGTTCACCCTGGAAAGTCACTGCTTGCGCTGCCCCATCTCGATAAAGTCCATCATAAATCAGTATGGAAAGTTCACTTGATCCATGGATTGTAAACACAGCCAGTCCAAATGGCCAAGCTCAATCTACGGCAAGCTTCTCGAGCAGGCTCAGCAAGTAAAATGAACTGTTAGGAGCAGCTGAAAACTGGACTCAATGCACATCAAAGGTGGACTCTGAATTCCTCCAGGGGCAAGTCCACAGAGTGAGCGAGCGTCTCTTCGAACCAAATCCGGACCTGCATAACGTTCTTCTTTTCGTTGGGCAAGAGGTGGACTTCGACTTCACGGCGGAGGGGGACATTGGCAACTCGGATCTGGTGGTTGAAGAGCGAGATCCGGCCATAGCCGTTGGTGGTGCGAGTTTCGCGCAGGCAGAAGACATCCTCGGCTGAGGTGTAGGGACTGGGCACGGAGAAGGGCCGGAACAACGAATTGCCTTGGCTCACCGCCCGATCAAAGCGCAGCGCAGGGATCTCGCCGGTGGTAGAGTGCACCTGGTGGTGGCAATAACGGTCAAGCTCGTCGAAGAGCACTGTGCGGGCGTCGTCGACGCTGTCGATCCGCTCCAGGGCACAGGTACGCACAATCCGGTCCTGAAGCCAGCGATAGGGTCGTTCAACCTTGCCTTTCGCTTCTGGGGAGAGTGCATAGCTGACGTCGACTCCCAGCACGCCCATCATTTTGCCCCATTGAGTCTCAACGTCGTCGGTCTGTAGGACATGTTTACGCCAGAAGCTGTCTCGGCCTTGCACGAAGCGGAAGACCCGGAGCGAGTCGACGTAGTAGCGCAGGGGCACGCCGTAGGTCTCAATCACGGATCGCACCGCCTGAATGTGGCCCCAGGTCGTTTCCGCGGGCACAAAATCGGCGAAGAGCAGCATCCGGCTATAGTCATCGATGGATGTGACCCCGCACCTGCGTTCGGGGCAGGTGTCAGGGTCCACTTCTCGGTGGCGAAGGGCGACCAGAGATGGGTGGAGCCGTCGTGCTGGATCAAGGCGCCGATGGAGCTGGTGAGCACTTCACGGTCATGGGCTTTGCGCTTCTTCCGGGGCTGGTGGCAGCCCAGCTTCTTAGCCCGGTCGATGATCGTGTTCACAGAGACCGTGATCCCCTGCTTTAGCAGGCGGTCTCGTAAGGCAGTGTAGTTGTACGTTGTGATAGGAATCTCGGGGTTTTCGATCAGCGCTTTGTCGCGCAGGAGCTCCGCCTCAATCGCCGCTTCCACCTGAAGCGAGAGACGCGATCCACTCTGCCGCTGGTAAGCAATGCTGAAGGACTTTGAATCGGCCCGGTATTCTTTCAACAAGGCATAGAAGCGTGACCGCCTGATTTTCAATCCGTCCAGCACCTCTTCCAGGGGAAGAAGCCCCTGCTCGTAGGCCTGGAGGTAAAAAGCAACCTGTTCATCGGAAAAGTGTTGGTGGAGCTGGGTCATGGCACCCTCCTGGAAGTTGATGAGGGCACCAGTATGCGAGTCCACTTTAAAAATGAAAACGAGTCCAGTTTTCAATTGCATAGAGTCCACTTTTGAATTTCAAATGACATTCAACCATTGATTCTTGACATGGGCTGCATAAGGCTGTAGACTGACCGGGTATTCAAGCTAAAGAGGTGCACGATGTCGAAGATCAGCATGAACATCCTCCCGGGTCGCCCCACCGCTGTTGCATTCGGTGCCGACGTACCCACGCGCAGTGCGCCTGCTCAGCGTTAGCCTCCACCAGGAATAGCAACCGCGGGCGCACACCAGCGCCCGC
>DAOUEJ010000069.1:0-11567 GCA_034430615.1 Anaerolineales bacterium
ATTATGTAGAAGGAATGTCGCTAATCAATGACTCATGCACCTTAATCGCTCAAATTGGCTATGGATATTCTTGGAAATTAGCTTCATTTTCTTTCTTATCTTCTACGAGTTGACATGGGCCTCGACCTACAATTTATTCAGCGATCTACTCTCTCTGATCGAGAAAGTATCGTCGATACCGAGCCGAAGGATAACTACGACAACGCCTTATCGACCGCTTTTTTATCGGTGATACGTATCCAACCGTTTCCGTTGTGCTGTGGAGAGTCCGAGACTAGAATCGACTCGATCGTTCACGGAGAGTAGAGGGGTGAATACCAGTGGCAAAGAGATAAACCCAGATCATTTGCTAAGGTTGGGCATCTCAGCACTTGAAGAAGGAGACTTACCTCAAGCCCAGGCGTACCTCAAGCGACTTGTACGTCTTGACCCTCTCGATGCTGAAGGTTGGTGGTGGTTGGGGAAAAGCCTAACGGATCCCACGATGAAGTCGGACTGTTTCAAGCGCGTTCTTGCCCTCAACCCTCACCATAAGGGCGCCCGCGCCATGCTTGACGGTTCGCCAGTCATCGTTGCTGAGTCCTCTACCACTTCAACATCGCAGCCCCTGACTGAAACTAGCACCCCTTCCGACCACCCAGGCTCTAGTCCCAGGTCTAAGGCTGCATCTCCGCGAGTGGGTATTGTTGCTGGTATAGCGCTCGGGCTGGTCACAGGCGGACTTCTTCTCGCAGCTCTTCTACTTTCGGGGGCTTTGGATAAAGCTGCCAGCAGCCTAAGCATCGCGTTGACTGGATCTACTGCACCTTCTGAAGGTTTCGGTCCAGTGATAACCCTTCCGAGCACATGGACCCCCACGGCTACACTCACCCCGGCGCCTCCCACTCGCACACCGACGATTACCGTTATCACGAAAACGTACGAACAACGTTTGATCGACGCAAAGTCTGATATTGAGATCGCCGAGTCGCTCACTACGCAGGGCAAATTCGCCGAGGCAGTGTTAGCCTGGGACAGCGTACTGCGGGTGCTTCCCGAATATGGGGAGGGGTACTATCAGCGCGCCCGCGTCAGCCTCGAGTTAATGGGCAACCAACGCGTTCATAGTGAGTATCGGGCTCTTTTAGATCAAGCCTATCAGGATATCGATATGGCTATTGCCCTCAGCCCAGTTGTCAATGGCGACCATTTCTATACTCGCTTCCAAATCCTCGACCGGCTGGCTGCCGAAGAAGTATTCACTATAAATCAAACTCAGATCTGGCTTCTTGCACTGGAAAACCTTCAAAGATCTCTTGCGCTCGGGAATACGGTTCCTTTCTCTGAACAGTCTCTTCCCTTCGCATTCGCCGCGCTTGGTGAGGGACGAAAGGGATTATCGGAAACTGAGCGCCTTATCCGTGCGAGAGGTCCTTCTGCACCCCCGAGCTGCACCCTTATTACTGCGCTTGCTGAGAACTACGAAGTCACCGAGCAATTCAGTGAGGCGCTCCGCCGGATTGATGGCATTGTTGACGATTGCCCAACAGCTCGCGCACTCAGGGACCGAGCGTGGATCCTCTACAATCTGGGCCGTCTTGTGGAGGCGCGCGCCCAACTGAATGAGATGATCGAAAAGGAGCCGGATTATGGCGGTTGGCGTTACTATTTGCGGGCTTTAATCAGCTATGACCAGGGCAAATTCGACGAAGCCCAAAGCGACCTCGCAGTCGGGGAAAGCCAGACATGGTATCGGGAGGGGATCTACGCTTACCTGGTTGGGCGCTTTGCGCTGGCCGATGGAGACAAGGAAGGCGCGATTGAGCTGCTTCGGTATGCTGAGGCGACGCTCGGGATAATTGGGACAGGGCCATTCGGGCGAAGGATAGTACGCGAACTTGCTGCCTTAGGTGCATCACCCTACGAAATCACACCGCAGGTGATCATCCCCTCCACACCCATGCCTACTCTTCAGCCCACAATCACCCCACGCCCTTTATCAGCTAGTTCGGCGTCAACCCCCCCGGGCACCCGACTCGTCAATATGACCACTGGGATCGGTCCACAACTTCTTCGGCCTGACGACTTTCTGGCATTACGCTTTCAGGCATCCAGCCGTCTGAGTTTCGACACAATTGAGTCCCTTACTGTGTACCTGATCACCTCCTCACCGCAGGGCATCCCGACTCTCCAGGTATCGCCCTGGAACCCCAAGGATGGTGGATCTGGACTTGTCGATAGTCCTGTCTGGGGAGCCAACCCTGTAAGGAACCCCGAAATGTACCTCACCTCAGATGGAGACTTCTTTCTCGAGATCCATAATTGGGGGCAAAAGGCCATCCAATTTGACAACATAGGCATAATCCTCGTTGTCCGTCAGAAAGACGGCACACGAGCAACGTATGGATTGGGGGAGAACTAGGGGTTCGGCTCTTGGCAACACAGATCGCTCTTCCCCGCTGGAGGTTTCAACCGTGTCCCGTTTGCCGTCGCAAACCGTATCTCTCGCGATCGTCGGGTTCTTCATCGGGATAACCTCAGTCCTCGCGGTGGGGGTCCTTCTCGTTACTGTGAAGGTTGTACACTTTGCAGCCGCCCCTCAAACTTCGAAGACTCCTCTCTCCTCCACTTCCATCCCTGCTCCCACCGACACCCAACTTGCCGACAGTCTTGCGCCTCAACAGGCTGATACTCCCTCGCCCTCTCCTTTCCCATCCGTAATGGGAACTGCGGAGGCACATCTTGATGCAGGAGAGGGTGTTGCCGCGATAGAGCTCCTGGTACCACTTCTCGACTAACTCAGCACGGCTGAGGAGTTGGCACGCCTCAACACTGACCTTGCCCATGCGGAGCTGTTGCTGGGTCACTTCCAGCGCGCCGCCGGGTACTTCGAGGCGGCCTTCGCGCTAGACCCCACCCCAGATGTCCTTCTTGATCTCGCCAGCGCCTACGACCTAGGGGGTGATTTGCACACTGCACTCGCCCGTTATTTGCGGCTCGCAAGTTGGGAGGTGGCGACAGAGACTCTGCGTCAGGTAGCCCGCAATCGTGCTCGGGACATCGTCTCCGTCCTCGGTACACCCACGCCGGGGCCCTGACCAAGAGCCCGATGATCCGAGGAGGGTACGTGGCAAACAGATTAATGGTGAGGTATTTTCATGGGTTCTACATCATTAACAACTCGAACTCTTCTAACCGTCTCTTTGCTTAACGCCATTCTTTCGTCCATACATCTTCTTCCCCCGTTGATGAACTTGTTCCTTTGGCAGAGAGCATTGTTGAGTGGGTTGCGAATGATGCATGGTTCTCTGGAATTTGTGGCGTACGTTGCATCGACGCTTTCTAGAATGCCCAGATTTACCCTGTGGATCAGCTTGACCCTTCTGGTTCCCATATTCATCCTAGGCTTCCGAAGGATTTGGAATTCTGGCTTGGATCAAAAGCGGATCGTAATCTTCTTTTTGCTCTTTAACCTCTCCCTTGGCATTACGGCTGTATGGATCGATGCTCTCCCGGTGGGTGGATCCGTTTCCTGTGAGAGTTCCTTGAATGATGGAAGGCTCGTCAGGGTCATTGAATACAAGGAAATTGGATGGCATCCAGGTGTGGTGTTCTTCTTGGCCGGGTTTCAAGAAGAAACCTCAACCTGGGAGCAGCAGAAATTTACTGAAATTTGGGATGAAAGGAAGCTGGAATCGATTTCTGATCCTTGTGAAGATATCCGGATCATATTTCCTGATTTATGATGGGAGTAGAACCGTATAAGGCCTCGCCTGAGGCGACCGCACCATCTGTGTGCTGCGCGAGGGACCCTGCTTAGAACATGCAGAACGGACGGAATGGTGCGATTGTCAAGCGAGAGAGCGGGGGAGTGTGGGTTTGAAGCAGAAATTCCTGGTCGGCATATGTGCCCCGTCGCCTGCATGCTGTGTGCTTCGCGAAGCTCGAAACTGTTAGGGCGCACGAGTTTTGCGATTTGTATCTTGCTTAATCCTGCTTGGAGGGTTTTTCATGGATAGGAAATGCTATGCCATCATATTCGCCCTGACTACGGCCTTTCTATTCACGGGATGTGGTCGGGAGCCGTCGACCAAATCTTTTGAAACCCCTCGAGAAATATCTTACGAAGCATGTTCGGCATCGTTTTCTCCTAGCCTCCCTTTCCTCGACGCATCTTTCTCCTCAGATAACATTCTCGGCGGAGGGCGCACACAGGCCGGAGATTTCGAATTCGAGGCGTACCTCTTCTGTGATAAATCTCTAAGTCCTAAGCCAGCTCGACTTCAAGATGTAAGCGAACTTCCAGGTCTCGGAATTCACACTGCTTGGTTGTATAACGGACCCAAGCAGCAAGGCGATATCAAGGAGCTATGGTCGTTTGGCTCTCGCCAGTCTGTGCGCACGGGCTGGGATGGTGGCCTTACTCGAGGATCGATGGGGACATATACGGGTGGTATACGAACGCCAGCAGGCGGCTTTCTATCATCAGTGATTTCTGGATCTCCCCTCCGCTTTATTATGACCATCCAATCAGAGACAACCGAAGTCAGTGTCATTATTTCATTCGAGATGGTTCCTGTTTCAGATGGATTCGCTCCAAAAAATATTGACGTTGAGGTAAGTAGTTGAAATTGCGATTGCTGCTATTGATATGTACCTAATCGTGCGCCTAACTTCTCGCTGAAGGCGACCGAGGACCCTGCTTCGAACACGCAGGGCGGACGGTGCGGCGCGATTTGTCATCGATGGAGAGGGAGCGCGAGGCAGGAATTCCTGGCCGGTAGGGTGGCCCCGGTGCCTCCACTCTATGTGCCGCGCGAAGCTCGAGGTTGTTAGACTGCCGATGAGACGGATTCCCTTTAAGAACCGATACCTGTTGAAGATCGCCAGCCCACCAATTCTGCTGGCCTTCTCGTTGCTCGCCAGCTCATGTCGGCCTGCGATTCACGGAGGAATGATTGCTTTCTATTGCGGCCGACAAGGGACGGCCGGCGTCTGCGTGATGAACTCAGATGGATCCAACCAGGTAAAGCTCACCGATGAAACCCTTGAAGTCGTGGATGCGCCCTCGTGGTCTCCAGATGGCTCTACCATTGCATTTGCAGCAGTCTCGGATGACGAGCAAGCAGATATCTATGTTATCGACTCTTCTGGAGCCCAAAGCTTGCGCATAACGAATGATGGATATGATGATTCCAATCCCGTATGGTCTCCCGACGGCCGGTATATCGCATTCTCTTCCCTCATCGACGACGACTTCGAGATCGTTGTCATACGTCCCGACGGGACTGACCGCAACAATCTCACCCAGTCCCCCGGCACTGACATCCTGCCAGCGTGGTCACCCGACGGGACTCGGATCGCCTTCTATTCTACGCGCGACGGCAATGGCGAGATTTACGTCGTGAATGTTGACGGATCGAGACTCACCAATCTGACCAACAATCCTGCCGACGATGGCAGCCCAGTTTGGTCCCCTGACGGTTCGCAAATCGCTTTTTCCGCATTCGTGGGCGACGCGCCCGATCTCCACGTTATGAACGCTGATGGCTCTGGGAGGAAGGCCTTCACATCAGGAGCAAGCGCAGAGGCGATCGCTTGGTCACCTGACGGCAAACTGATCGCATTCGTCTCAAGCGATGATACCAATAGCGACATATACCTGATTGGCGTGGACGGCTTAGCCTTAACCGACCTTACGGAGAACCCCGCGGTTGACCTCTGCCCTTCCTGGTCGCCCAATGGAGGCACGATTGCGTTCATGTCTAGGCGCGACGGCAATGCGGAGATTTTCAGAGTAAACGTCGACGGATCAGGGCTCATCCGACTAACGTACGATCCGGGTGAGGACGGGAACCCGGTCTGGCAGCCATAGTGAAGCGACGAGGAATGTTGCAGCTTAAACGCTATGAAAGCGCTGCATTTGGCAAGACAAAAAGTACTCCATGTGGTTTCTAGGATTGATGACATCCTCGTGAAACGAGACTGCCGGCTCTCATTGGATTGGTGCTGATGCGATCGGGTTAAGCCGATCTCCCTGGAAACATCTACATCGGTAGAGCACCGGTAGGGTGTACATCGTCAAAGCGACAAGAGCAACTCAAACTTGCGTCTGGCAATCAATACCCATCTTGGGCACCAGGGCTAACGTATCTCGATGGATACAGGTTGGGCGCGCCCTTAAGCCAGCTTCGGAGAGCCCTGACTGCGAAGGGCAGGATCCTGATAGTTTTCTCCTTTCTTGAGAATCCAGTATGTGGATTCAGCTATACTTGGAAATATTCATTCTCTGTCCCTCGTCATCGTTCCAGAAAGCCCATTTTCTCGGCATACTGTCAGCGTGTACCTTTTCAACCCGTCCAAGTGATTTTGGTCCATCTATCTATGGGAGTGGGAAACGATCAATGTCCCACATCCGGAACGGTTCGTCGATTGGAATAGACGCTTTTATCGATGCAACGTTACAAAGCGAAGTCCGGTCGACCTCCAGAATTTCCAAATTCGACAGGGTGTCACAGCGCGTAAAGGGCCAAAGGGAGATTCAAGAGTGGGGCTCAGCTTGGCAAAGACGCATCTTGCGACCTATGCGAACCGATCCTCTGGGGGATGAGGCATGACTTTAAAAAACTCGGCTAAGTCGATCCTTAAACGGGTTCGCCCACGTCAGAAGTCGAACCATAACCGCAAATCAGCTGCTATCAAGAAATTAGATCCTGCCCTTTTCGTAGAGATCGTGTTGATCACACTGTGGGCACTTTGGCTGGGGCGAGCCTATCTCGACTTTGACACTTCCCGTTGGCCACACGGCATTGATTTCCCCCTGACGATCGAACCTTACTTTGTCTGGCCAACGTTGTTCCGGTGTGGAACCTGCGTTTTATGGAATGGCTTCCTGAATGGCGGCTACCCCTCCTTCGTCGAGATGCATGGCGGCTTTCTGCACCCTGTGGTGGTTCTCACTACACTTTTTCTCGGCGTTGTCCATGGGGCGAAGATCACGCTGGTGATCAGCATCCTGGCTTCGGGGCTGGGACAATGGCTGCTTGCGCGTATGATGCGTCTGGGCCGATCAGCCAGGTTGTGGGCCGGCGCAATGGGTGTCGTCGGAGGTCATCTGTCGGGGAAAATGCACTTAGGCATGGTTGGCATGGTGCTCGCACTGGCGACGGCTGTATTCGTGCTTCCGACTGCTGTTTGGTTGGCTCGCACCGGTCGTAGGATGGCGGGGGTCGCCTTCGGAGGTGCGCTTGGTCTCTCGATGCTAGCCGGGCAGGGTTACATCCAGCTTGCACTCATCATCGCTGTGTTGCCGGCCTTCGCTGTGTTCTTGTTCAACCCGGCAAGACGCCTACGTCCGCTCTGGAGGCCATTTGTTCTTGGCCTTGTGCTTGCACTTTTAGTCAGCGCGGTGTTCTGGGTGCCGTTCTTTCACTTCTGGCCCAATTTCGCCAAGGAGATCGATCCTCTCTTCTCAGGCGGACAACCACTTGGCTACCTGCCCTTCAACCTGATTATTCCTGAGCTGCATTTTTTTGAAGGTAAATGGTTGGGCATGAACACGATCCCAGGAATGTACATGAATTACATTGGCTGGGCGCCTCTTCTTCTCATCGTTGGAGCGATGAGGCCGCAAAACAGATTTGAGCGGAGGCTGTTGGCCTTCTTCCTGCTCTCGATCGGCATTATTTTCTTCATCGCATCGGATGGATTTGTCCGCCTCCTCGCCGTCGTATCCACGCACGTTGCCGAGCAGTTGCGATACCCGGTGCTGGCGCTTGGGTTAGCGGTTCCCTTCTTGATTGGCCTCGCAGCATGGGGGGCAGATCGAATGCTGCAAGGGAGCCGTATGAAATTGCAGATCAGAGTTCCGGCAGTAAGGGAGCAATGGATCTCCATCTCCCGGATCGCAGCGGTGATCTTGATGGCCGGTAGTCTGATATCCGTATATCAGTTCTCACGTGAGTGGTATCAAACGTATGAGAAGCCGCTCGAACAGATGCTGACAGCATTTCGAATACGCCCCGAATCGGCCCAATGGGTTCGTCCGCCGACCCTCTCTCATGATTGGGTGCCCATGTTCCTCGAAGCTGATATGAAAGTGACACAGGTTTTTCGTCCCTGGCGTTGGGAGGGAAGGGATGCACCGCAAGCCTATCTGGCTGGCTATCCTACGCTTGAGGAAAGCCCAGCAGGTGTCGATGTAGTCCAAATTTCCAAGTATCCCTTTGTATTGCAGCCATCTGCATCCTATGCGTCCATCCTTTCAGACGGAGGCCGTTCAGATTGTGCCGCAACCTCATTAGGGGGATACATCGATGTCGAATGCAGGGCGGAGGATGCTGGAGTGCTCGTTGTGCGTGAGAACGCCTGGACGGGTTGGTATGCCTGGGTTGATGGAAAACGGGTAAAACTCAACACGGGTCAATGGTTGAGTGTTGCGACGGAAGCAGGCGAGCATCACATCAGGTTCCGCTACTATCCCACCGATGCCCCGTTGGGCATCATTATCAGCCTGTTCGGAATCGCGTTAATCAGGCACCATTGGCGACGAGGATTGCGATCTTCGCGCTCGTCATAGAGCTTCCCAAAGAGCGGTAAATACTCTAGGAGTTATAACTTGGGAAAGTACCTCTGGAATTAATGAGGGCTGGACTGATCCTCAATCAGGTGTAACTTGAGACGAAGGGCTGCAGGAGCAAGCCATCCAGGTGATCAGCAGAGCATTAGCAGCGTACTACAACATCCTGGCGTAATGCTCTACCACATGCTTCTGAAACGATTGATATCGTTATGAAGTTCGCCTGCACCTTGATCAATGCAACGAGCTATTCCTCATGGGTTTCGAAAGACTGATCACGTTCCATCAACTTCAAGTTCAATGCGAAACCACGCAAAGAACTCCTCTGCTTTGACTGTGCTTTCGAAGACGAGAAACGTCCCAATCCAGGTTTCATCCTCATCAGTTACAAGTTTCCAGAAGCTCCAGGAGGCAACTTCCGATGACCCTGATCCTGCTCCTGTCCACCCTACATCAAGAAGCTGGTTTCCGTAATATGTGGCGAGCTCCTCTGCCGATAGCTCAGTTTGTACAATAGCTGACATATCGCCTTCATTGCCGCCGCTCGACATACCCCCGGATTTGACCATGGCACCAGGTGGAGCGGCCAATAATGGCAGGATTCTCTGCACCTTATCCTCATACCCTGATCCGTAATCCTGTTCGCAGATTGAATACTCGTTTGCAGTTTGAATGGATAGCCTTAGATCGGTTGTACCCTCATCCAATCGAAAGGCATTGATCCAAACCGATGCACCGGTTGGAATATGACAAAAAGTCCCGCTGGGGTAGGGTTCTGAGATAAAACCCGATGATGAACCGGGCTCTTCGGGCAGCCTCCAATCGTCCCCGTCGAGGTTCTGACGATAGAAATCCATCGTTTGCTCAGGGGTTAGCTCGACATGAAGGTACATTTCCGTCCCGTAAAATGCCCTTTCCTCTCGAAGAACGCTCCCCAATATGTCGGCGTTATCTGGCAGCGGTAGGGAGAAAGGTAATGAACCGGGTGATTCCCCAACCAGGACGAGTACACTGCCTGCTTCAGGCCCGCCAAAAGTTAAGACACGGCCAAGGAGTTCCCTCAGTGCTCCTTCATCGCCGCCGCGCACCTCAACGGTGCCTGGCGTTCCTGTGATAGGTGGGTAAACCACTGTCTCGCTCTCGATCACTGTCTCAGAGCGCGGGGCAGTTTCCTCCACAGATAGGCCATTACTGCTTTCACCTGCGCACCCAGCCAGAAGTACAACCAGGCACAGGCCGATTACGATTGTTTTAGTGCTCATGGAACTTTCTCCTGGTCTTAGCGTCTGCGTTTATGAGACCAAACTCGTATCTAAGGGAATCTCTTGCTTGAATCAAACGTGTGGACATGGCGTATAGCAGTTAAGCCTATATTAGGACCATCGCGACCACTAGTTTGCGCCCTTCTCGTGCTTAGTGAAGCTCGAAATACGTCCTGCTCACAGCATTGCGTCATGCCTGAATCATACTCTCGATCGGTTCAATATGGATGATTTGGCTGTTTCACATAGTGATTTTCAAAGGGGAGGGATTGTGAGCAGAGCCATGTCATAATCAGTTTCCATTGGAAACCCGTTCTAGTTCCTATGTAGTTGCAATCACCTTTCAGACAACATGATACTTGCTCCATTTATTCTTGCTGTGCTAGTGGTGGGACAAAACTATTTCCGGAAATATTTCCCCTCAGTCCAATTTTCGCCTTCTGGCCCCCCGCGCCCCCTCGTTGCCCGTAGATATTTAGTGCGTCACTCTCTCGACAGGGATTTCTTGGACTTTTCAAACACAAATGAGTATTCGAGAGATTGAATCAGAAGGTAATGAAGAGAATCAGGAATTATCAAATAGATCCCCGAGGATTAGGGAAGGAGAAATCACTCAGGGCAAGTCAGATTCTGAAAGATTTTACAGAGTTATCTGATCACTAGGATTAAACCGTTGGACAATCACTATTCTTTAGAGAAAGCATATAAGTCGGCGCATTCAGTAATGGCGCTTGCTTGTGCCTCTTATGAAGAAGGGGACCCACCAGCGACTCGTTCCCAGGGTCTGAGTTCATATAAGATACTTTCCACCCCAAGATTTCTTTTCCAAAAAAGGATTTGAAATAACAGGGCAGCACTTCTCCCCAGAGGGCAAGCGCGACTCGGTTAGTTACAATGCAAAGCGCCTCGAAAGACGGTAGCTTCACGAACACCATTTCCTGGTTGTTTTCGAAGCAGCATTCAACTTGAAAGATTTATTCGTTTGACACGACCACTTTGTTTGATGTACATTCCTGATGCTCAATCTATGATGAACATTTAATGGCTTGGAAAATACCGCTCACGAGCGTTGCTTTGCAACTTAAACCTGTGGGCGGTTTTTCGTTTTCATCTCAAAGTGCCGGAGGTCAAGATGCGCACAAAACAATCAGGGATTATCCAGTGCCGCTATAGTGTCTTCAGGCAAGCATGCCCAGGATAGAATGAGTGTCCACCTTGCTCCGGAATCGGTGTCCAGCATGGGCTGGAATCACTGTCCACCATGCGTCGGAATCGGTGTCCACCATGCGTCGGAACATGCACATTGGGTTTACCTACTAGGAGCACTTAGCTGAAAGTAATAAGTAATAGACACTGGCAAGCTAATGGAGTAGGAGGTGGATGGTACACTCGACCAACTCCATCAACAAATAGAACTTTCCGTAAGTTATCGCTAATTGCCGATAACGGCAACAAGCTCACAACATCTGTATCGATCGGTATCTCAAGTAGCACAGACACAATATTAGCAAGACAAATCTCAGAGGATCTCGGTTTAGGAATTGGTTGCCGAAATACCTAAACCGATCCTGGCAGCCGTCCTTCTTAACGATTGTTTCTCAATGACCAGCACAAAATTAATGATCCTTGACATTCGACTTATTGCAGGATAATCTAATCATGTAAGTATGATTATATGACTTCATGAATCAGGAGGCCAACATGTCGGCACCAGCAGTTCGCGTGCAGGAGAGGGGGCAGGTGACCAT
>DAOUEJ010000070.1:0-4325 GCA_034430615.1 Anaerolineales bacterium
ATTAGCACGGATGGGGGAGTAACGCCGCTCTATACTGGCTACAACAGTACAGCAGCGGGTGGCAACGTTGGTGGCGAGGTTGGCTCACCGGGTACTCCACAAATATCCGTTGAAGTCGTGATCAATGAATTTTCCGCCAGCACCACGGGTTCCGATGTCGAATACGTTGAGATCTTTGGGACCCCCAGCACCGATTTTTCTGCTTACACCATTCTCGAAATTGAAGGCGACAGCACCAGCAATATGGGCGTCGTGGACGAAGTCATCAGCCTTGGCAGCACTGATGGTGATGGCTTCTACCTGGTTAACCTGCCCGCCAATGCGCTGGAAAACGGCACGATAACCCTGCTGCTGGTTCAGAATTTCAGCGGCGCATTCGGTGACGATCTCGATACGAATGATGACGGCGTCTTGGTCCTCACACCCTGGGAGGCGATTGTCGATGCCGTCGCTGTGAACGATGGCGGAGTAGGCGATATAACCTATGGGATTCCTGCTCTTGGCCCGAACTATGACGGTGTCAGCACCTTTGCCCCGGGAGGGGCATCCCGCTATCCGGATGGATTGGATACGGATGCTTCCAGCGATTGGGTACGGAATGACTTTGACCTGGCCGGCATTCCTGGTTTCCCCGGGACGCTGGGACCAGGCGAAGCGCTCAATACCCCCGGCACGATGAATGAGATCTATGTGGCTCCACCCGAAATGTGCGGTGACCCATTCACACCGATTTACGAAGTGCAAGGCAGCGGGTTGTCCAGCCCGCTGGTCGGTACGGAAGTAGCCGTTGAAGGGGTCGTCGTTGGTGATTTCCAGAACAACGGTTCACCCGATAACGGCGACCTGAACGGTTTCCACGTCCAGGATCCCACTGGCGATGGTGACGCTGCCACGTCGGATGGCGTTTTTATCTACGCTCCGGGTGGTATGGACGTGGCCAATGGTGACGCGGTCCGCGTGCGCGGCTCGATCTCCGAGTACAACGGCCTGACCGAGATCGGCGCCGGCCAGATCTGGATCTGCTCTTCCGGCAACAGCGTGACGCCGACGTCTCTCTCGCTGCCGGTGGATAACACGGATGATTTCGAAGCCTATGAGGGCATGTTGGTCACATTCCCACAGGATCTCTTCATCTCGGAATACTTCAACTTCGACCGCTTCGGAGAAATTGTGTTAACTTCCGAGCGACATCTCACCCCGACCGCTGAATTCGAGCCTGGTGCTCCTTCGATCCTGGCTGCGCAGGAATTCCTGCTCGATAAGATCACGCTCGATGATGGACGCTCGAATCAAAACCCGGACCCGGCCATCCACCCGAATGGGAACGTTTTCGACCTGACCAATCTGTTCCGCGGCGGAGATATCGTACAAAACGTGACCGGTGTGATGGATTATGCCTTTGACCTGTACCGCATCCAACCCACGCAGGGCGCGGATTATGTCTCCGCCAACCCGCGCCCGGCCCAGCCCGAAAATGTTGATGGTAATCTCAGGGTTGCTTCTTTCAACACGCTCAACTACTTCTCGACAATCGACATGGGTGCGTTCATCTGTGGTCCTGCGCAGGACCAGGAATGCCGCGGTGCGGATACTCCTGAGGAGTTCACCCGCCAGCGCGACAAGATCATCGCCGCCATAAGTGTCATAGATGCCGATGTGCTCGGGCTGATGGAGATCGAGAACAACCTCTACGATGAAGCGGTTCAGGATTTGGTTGATGGGCTGAACGCATTGAACGGTGCAGGCACATACGATTATGTCCACACTGGCGTGATCGGAACGGACGCCATCAAAGTCGCCTTCATCTATCAGCCGGCTTCCGTCACGCTGATTGGCGATTATGCCATTCTTGACTCCAGTGTCGATCCACGCTTCATCGACACCAAGAACCGCCCGGCACTGGCACAGACCTTCATGGACAAGGCTACCGGCGGAATCTTTACCGTATCGGTCAACCATCTCAAATCCAAGGGATCGGATTGTAACGATGTCGGTGACCCAGATACTGGCGACGGAGCGGGCAACTGTAATATCACCCGCACCCTGGCCGCCCAGGCGTTGGTCGACTGGCTGGCGACAGACCCGACCGGCAGCGGGGATGCCGACTTCCTGATCATCGGCGACCTAAACTCCTACGATAAGGAGGACCCGATCGATGCCATCAAGGCTGGACCAGATGACATCCTCGGTACGTCTGATGATTACACCGATATGGTCTTCCAGTTCCAGGGCGAAGACGCGTACTCTTATGTCTTCGATGGGCAGTTGGGCTACCTCGACCATGCCCTGGCCAGCGCGGGATTGGCTGGTCAAATCACGGGCGTGACCGATTGGCACATCAACGCAGACGAGCCGGACCTGATCGACTATGACATGAGCTTCAAGGCGCCTGCACAGGATGCACTTTACGCATCGGATGCGTATCGCTCGTCCGACCATGACCCAGTCATCATCGGCCTGGATGTTTGCGACGAAATTGCACCCACGTTTGATGAAGTCTCCGTTACACCCAATATCCTGTGGCCTGCAAACCATAAGTATGTGGATGTTATCGCCACCGTCATCGTCAGCGACAACTTCGACCCGAACCCGTCCGTCGAACTTGTCTCGGTGACATCGAGTGAGCCTGACAATGGCCTGGGGGATGGTGATACGGTGGACGACATCGTCGTCATCGACACATATACTTTCAAACTGCGCGCAGAACGGTCCGCTACCAATAAAACCGGCAGGATCTATACCATAACCTACCGGGTGGTCGATGCCTGTGGTAATTCAACACTGGAATCGACAACTGTGTTTGTACCGCACAGCCAGAAGAAGAAGTAGTCTAGACGAAAGAAGACGAGGGCTATCCTTGTGAGATAGCCCTCGTCATGAACTTGGTGTGGATTATCGAGGTCTGTTTCCCCTCTTTAAGTCTTAACTAGGCCCTAAACCGCACAAAGGGAATAACGAAAAAGCGCCCGAGAGGGCGCTTTTTATTCACGAAGCACAGCCGCGAATCCGAAACCTACCCCGCCACGGCAGGCAAACCCGGGCGGTTGAGCTAATAAGACCAACGTCCACAATTAATTTGCTTTACCTATGTACTGAAAATTCTAGAAAACGGATGCATCCAACTGAGTCCGCTAAATAAGGTATGTCGGACACTCGAATTCGGGCTTCAAAGCCAATCAGACGATGTCGATTTAGGTCAGAGGCTCCGATAACCCCTTTTATTGGATGCCTATGAGAGGACGTTCTTAAAACCGAGAACAACCAATCTCAACTTTCAATGGGTAATTTTAATAATGGTGTCGAGCCGCAGGAAATCTATTTGGCTTGGGCCGACTTAATATACAAGGCAGTGCTCCTGAGTAATCCGGCGGGACAAGGTGTCAGGAGCCATATATTTCAAAGGTTCTGGCTTTCCGATATCTTCGGATGGGTCTCGTAATATCGCTTCTTTAAGCTTGAGAACTCGAAGAGCCGTTTTGCTATCATTCTGTACCAGAACTTGAGATCCTCAATGAACTCCGGGGGGAAAACAGCCTCGCACTTTTCACTTGTCAATCCCAACCTCAGCTATGAGTTCATCCACCGTCATGATCTCACTCTCGCCTTTCATTGCACGGGCGAGCGGTTCGAGTAAGTGTGCAGCGTTCGCGGGCGAGCGGAGCAAACGAACCGTCTCGGTCGGCCCAGCCAATTCGCCCGCGGCCTGGTACCCATGCAGCGCCGGAAAATCGATCAAGCAAGACAACAAAAATGATGTCATGATGTATAATTGCAGAATGGGAAGAGCCAACATGGATAAAATCCGCAACGACTGGACCTACAGACATGGCAAGGCCAGCCTTCGTCGGCTGAGGGAGGAGCTGGTCGACGCCCGGGCGAGCACGCAGCGCGTCCTGGATCATGACGAGCAAGAGCTGCTCGACGAACTGCAGGCGCAGGTCGTTGCACTGGCGCTTGCGATCGCGAGCTACGAGTCCCTGCGCGGGGCAGGGGGCATGTTCGTTGAAATGGAAGACCTTCGAGACCTGGGCCCCGCGCTGGTCAAAGCCAGGGTGGCGAAGGGCTGGTCACAGGAAAGGCTCGCGCAGGCCATGGAAATGCCCAAGCAGCAGATCCAACGCTATGAGGCGGCAGAGTATGCCTCGGCCAGCCTGCACCGGGTGATCGAATTGGCCGACGTACTGGAGATCGGCTTCTCGGGGGCGATGGCAACCGGTTCGAATCGCGCTCGGGCATCTGGCATCGATCCCGGGGCGCTGACCAGACAGCGGGCGGGATACTCCGCAGTCGAAGCCGTACAGGATCTCGAGCGGCGCATCCGTCTG
>DAOUEJ010000071.1:0-8587 GCA_034430615.1 Anaerolineales bacterium
TCATCCAGGATCTCACCACCTGTTCCCCCCCATGCCTCAATACCGGCAATGCCGGGAACAGGCAGCAGTGCTTGCTCCAGACGTCCGATCGGATACGGTTGGCGGAAGCTGACCGTGATGTCGCCCATGAAATACTGCATCAACTGATCCATGAAATTGTCGAGCGAGGCCCGCACGTTGAACACGCCGATAAAGACGCTGCCGGCGATGGTTAGTGTGAAGATCGTCAGCAGCAGCCGCCCCTTCTTGCGGAATGTGTTGCGGATCGAGAGCAGGATGGGGCGTGAGGTCCAGCTCATACGGGCGACGATCCGGTTGAGGAAACCAAGCTCGGTGGGCTGGTTGCCAGGCCGGTCATTGCTGATCGCCCGGCGCACGTTGATGCGCGAACCCTGGTTCACCGGGAAAAAGCCGGCTCCCAGCGGGAGCAGGAACGCGATCAAGGCCTGGGTGATGATGGCAAGGGGAACAATGCGGAACCCCTGCAGCGAGGCACCCAGCATGTTCGCCATGAAGCTGGCAAAGGCATAGCCGGCGATTGCACCCAGCGGGACCGTGATCACCAACGCAATCAAGCCGTAGGCCAGAATCAAGGCCAGGTACATCCCCATGATTTGCAGGCTGCGCCCGCCTACCAGCTTCATCACTCCGATCTGGCGCAAATGCTGCGTGAGCAGCGCATTAAGCGTGTTGATGATCAAGGAACTGCTCAGCACGGTGATCAGCCCGCCCAGCACACCCAGGACCCCGAGCACGGCCAGCACGGTCGAGGCCATCGGGTTTTCGGTCGACAGGTTGATCTCCGTGCGGTAGTGGCCTAGCTGGTTGCGATCCAACCTGTCTTCGATAGTGATTGCGATCTGGTGGATGGCCTTTTGGTCACTACCATCACCCTCGACCGTCACAAGCAGGTGGTTGAAATACTTACCTACACCAAATTGCTTCAGCGTAGCAAAAGTTATGTAGGCGTTCGCCCCCGACTGCGGGTCCGTACCGCCACCGGTCGCCAGGTCGGTGACAACGCCCACTACGCTCAGGATATGCCGGGAGGAATCGGGGAGCTCGATCTCCACTTCATCCCCAACCTGGAACCCGGTGTTATTAAGAAAATCCTCGCTGATGACCAATTCATCCTTGCCGGGGATGAGCGCGCCATCGACAGACGTGAGCAGGTTGATCGGGCTTGTCTCGAAGTCGTCCTTAGCGATCAGGTTCACGCTCTGCCAGGTGTCGTCGATCTTCCTGGCACGAATGCGCCGGACTAGCTGCCCCTCAGTGTCTTGCACTCCAGGGGTGCGCTCGATCGCTCGCACAAGATCATCGTAGAAAGGGTCGGTAAGAATTTCGATGTTGACCGGGTTCACGGCGGCATAGCTGATGTTGATGTCTTCCGCCATGATGCTGTAGGCGCTCATGACCATACCGATGGCGAACACACCCACAGCGATCGAAGCGATCACCAACATTGTGCGCAATTTGCTGTCGCGCAGGTCGGAAAGCACCTTGCGCCAGCGTGGTTTCAGGCCGCCTGATCGATTATCCCGGTTTAACACGCGCCATCCACCTTACGCCGGTTCTCGTCAAAGCGGGTTTCGGCCACGTCGGCCAATCGATTGCGAGTTAGTGGGGAACCGTCGATGAGCTTGAAGAAGGGTTCGCGCGGCAGTAAAGCGATCGTGGCGCCACAGGCCGAAGCCCTCACGCCGGCGATCGAGTTCCCGCCGCGTGTCAACTCGACCTCCCCGAAAAACTGCCCCGGGCCGAGCGAGGCCAGGCTGATCTCACCGCATTGGTTGTTGGTCACGATGACTTCCACTTCACCCTCGACGACCATGCAGAACTGCTCGACCGGTTCACCCTGGCGCAGGATCGTTTCACGCGCGGCGAAAGTTCGCTTGGTGGCATCGTGCGTAGCCGCCAGCATCTGTGGGTGTGAGAGTTGGGGGAGCGCACGGGCGATGGTCGAGTCGATGATCTCACCGTCAGAAAGGATAACGGTTTGATCGGTTCGCTTCGTGATTGTCGGGTCATGGGTGACAATCAGGATCGTCTTCCCCTCCGCAGCCAGCTCATCAAATAAGTCCAGTATGGCGCCCGCCGAGCGCGAGTCGAGGTTGCCCGTTGGTTCGTCGGCCAGGATGATCGATGGATCATTCGCCAATGCTCGGGCGATGGCTGCGCTCTGCTGCTGGCCGCTGGAGACCGAGCCGGGCAGCTTGTGCGCAAGCTCTTCCAACCCTACCCGCTGTAGGAGTTCCATGGCCCGGTCCATACGCTCGCCGAAGGGGTAGACGTTGCAGTAATCCATCGGCAGCGTGGTGTTCTCGAGCAGGGTCAAAGTTGGCAGCAGTTGGAAGAATTGAAAGACGACGCCCATGTTGCGTCCGCGCCAGAGTGCGCGTTTGCTTTCGGTCATATCGTAGATGCGTTCATCGCCGACGATGACTTCGCCGCCGGTGGGATGGTCGATGCCGGTGATCATATTGATCAGCGTGGACTTGCCGCTGCCCGACTTGCCGACGATCGAGATGAATTGACCATAGCGCAGCTGCATGTTGATCGATTTCAGCGCCACGAATCTCCCCGCCGGGCTTTCATAGACCTTGTCAACGTTGCGCAGCAGTATCGCCGGTTGGTCTCCACGTCCGTTGGAAGGCTGAGCGGTGCCGCCTGTAAGCGGTCCGCTGTCCTTGGATTGGTTTACTACGGCGGCGGAACCTGCTTGGAAATGCTCGATCCCACCTGAATGCAGTGGCGCTGTGACTTTCTTCTTCACCGGCACCCCGCCATTGGTGGAAGGATCGCCCAGTGCACCATCAATGATGTGCAGGCGCCGTGTAAAGCGCGGGGCCATGCTCTCGTCGTGTGTGACCATGACGATCGTCTTGCCCCCCTCGACCAGGCGCTCAAAGATCTGCATGATCGTTTCCGCCGTCACGGTATCCAGGTTGCCGGTCGGTTCGTCGGCGATGATCAGGAGTGGATCGTTGACCAGCGCCCTGGCGATCGCCACGCGCTGTTTCTGCCCACCGGAAATATGGGCCGGAATCTTGTAGGCGTGTTCGACGATCCCAACCTGGTCTAAAAGAGATAGCGCTTTCTCTTTGCTGAGGAGGGCGTTATAGGTGCCGAGGAAATCGGGCGGCAGCATCACGTTTTCGAGCAGGTTGAGGGATGGCATTAGTTCAAAGGACTGGTATACGATCCCAACATTCTTCCCGCGCCACGTGGCCCGTTCGTCTTCGTCGAGGGCGTGGATGGAGAGCGCTTCTTCTTTTCCGTTGCCGTTGCCCTGGCCGAAATACATCACCTGCCCGGATGATAACCTGCTCACGCCCGAGATCATGTTCAGGAGTGTGGTTTTGCCCGCACCGGATTTCCCGGTTATGCCCAGGAATTCCCCCTGCGCGATGTTCAGGTTGATATCCCGTAGCGCGACGAAAGGCCCTTCACCCGTGGAATAGGCCTTCTGCACATCTTTCAATTGGATGATCAAGTTGTTCTGTTCTGACATCAGCTGTTCTTGTTTTCTACACCCTTGCAGCGAGGTCCTTCCGCTTATCTCTCGGGAAGTACCTCGAGGTATGTGATCATCGACGACATCAAACGCACGAGGGTTCGGCTGTCTTCCTCACCCAAGTATTCCACCACCCCCACCAGGCTGTCATGCGCCTCTCGGATCAAGATCTCGGCCAGCTCTTTACCCCTCGGCGTGAGCCCGATCAACACCACACGGCGATCATTCGGATCCTGCAGCCGTTCGATATAACCCGCTTCTTCCAGGGGGTTGATCAAGTGCGTGACCCCGGCCGGCGTGATCTGCATCTGATTGCTCAACTCGGAAGCTGGGACTGCCTGCGTCCCTTCCCCAAGCATCATCTCCAGGATGATCAAGAATTCGAACTCACTACGTTTGAGACCCTGGAAATCGCTCTTCTCCCACCGCAGGCGAGAAAACCGTTTCAAGATCTGGAATAACTCCTGGGTCAACGCCATCGATCCATTACCACGCATGATCAGCTCGCCTATGATTAAGTGGCTAAAATATTGATTTACTAAAGCATTATAGCCGCCCGAAGGCGAACTATCTAGAGAGTCTCATGTGTTGTTAAGAAATCGTAAGGAGCCTATAGGCGGGTGAAATTTATGACCTGCACGCGAGGTTTGCATCACCAATGCCGAGGCTCTCGGCCTCGGTCAGGCTTCGTTCTTTGAACGATAAACGGACGTGGGGCTACGGCACCGGCGTGCCAGGATCGAGGATGGTGACCGAGTCGACCAGGATCGAGTTGCAGCCGGCGTCCTGCCAATAGCCGAGGGGTTTCCCTTGGGGGTCGAAGCGTTCGATGCGCAGGATCTCACGCCCGTGGATGGACACAGAATTCCACTCGCGCACCTCGAGCAGCTGGCGGTAGATTGCGGGGGTAGCCGGGATAATGTGCAGCAGGTTGACTGTGCCGGAGGGGGCCGGATCTTCGAAGTAGCGGTAGGTGAAGGTGTGGAAGAGCACGCTCACGTGTACCCGCGCCTGGGAGGCGAATTCACCTGTCGTGACCAGGATGTCGTGCGTGGCGAAGGGGATCTCCTGCTCCCGCCAGTGGGAGACATGCCGCACGATGCCGGTGAAGGTCGTGTCATGGTCGAATTCGTAGGTGATCGACCATTCCCGTTGATCGGGAGCGCTGACATGTTGGTATCCCTTGGAAAAGACCATCTCCTCCAGCGGGGGGGTCGCCAGCCCGAAGAAATCCGAGTTGAGCGAGTAGTAGGCTCCAAACCCGATGATGCCGATGAGCAGCAGCCCGATCAATAAAGCAGCCGGCGGGATGCGCGTCAGCAGGAGGATCGGGGTGAGCAGAATTCGGGAGAGCAGGCCGGGTTCGTGATTCTCATGCTGCGTCATGGCAGCGAAGATTATAGACGAAGTCGCATGAGCCAGATCATGATGAGCCGACGATCAGCTGAAGCTTCAATATAACGTATCTCATTCTTCTAATCGTGGTTAAGACCTTTTCGGACAAGGGACCCGATATCCCAACCCCTCTTTCGTCCCCTACAGATGTGATATTGGGGGCGATAGTACGCGTCTCGCAAAGTGCCAAACCGGGGACACCTCTGACGATACCGGGAATCAAGCTCACCCAATCAACATATATCTTTTGGTGTCGCAATCTAGTGAGCGATTAGGCGGGAAAAATATTCCACGAGAGGGACATATCACAAGATTCGTAGGGGCTGTAAGGGGAGATTTCATCTCCCCTTACAGCCCCCATGGGGGGCGAACGGGGGGGCAAATATAAGAAATCTCAAATGCTTGTATCGAGCTTTCACCACCCAGCATGCGAAGATTCTAATCCCCCTTTGGGGTAAAGGGGTAATTCTCGAAACTTGCGCCCCACACCCATTCCCACCAAAATATTACCCTCGTTTGTAGATCACGTCACAGATTGTGCAGGTTCACCGTTACAGGT
This sequence comes from Anaerolineales bacterium, assembly GCA_034430615.1. GTDB lineage: Bacteria > Chloroflexota > Anaerolineae > Anaerolineales > E44-bin32 > E44-bin32. Next base: position 5,472 of record DAOUEJ010000071.1, read on the forward strand.
ATAGGCACAACGATCCCGGCCAGGCCTATCGGATCTCCTGAGAAGGGTTACCCCAGGAGATCCACCACGGAGGACCTCCATGAACCGTCGAGTTATCTTTCCCCTCTCAGCGCTTTTCCTGACGCTCATGCTGGGCGCCTGCAACGGCGGCGGCCAGCCCCAGTACTGCGACCCGGCCAACCTGCGAGCCCCTATCCTGACCTACCCGTTCGACGGCGGCCAGTACGTCGTCTGGCAAACCACCATGACCTGGATTTACAACGATCCAGCCTGCCAGCCGGAAGGCTACCATATTGAGGTTGACACCGTCAGTAATTTCACCGGGTCGGTGCTGGGGGCAACGAGCACGCTGCCCAATTCCGTTGGTTGGCCGCTGCCGGTCCAGGACGGCGTCACCTACTACTGGCGTGTCCGGGCATTTGTCGGTGGGACAGACGGGCCGTGGTCAACGGTGGAATCCTTCCACGGCGTGCTACCGTGCGAACTGGCTTCCCTGGTCGCCCCGGATCCCTTCTTCCCTACGGAGGGGAGCACCTTCGCCTGGGCGGATCCTAATTTCAGCTGGCAATATCCAAGTCCGACATGCGCACCGGAGGGTTACCACCTTCAACTTGCCTTCGAACCATCCTATACAACGACGGTCCTCGATATCCAACTCAGCGATCCGACCATGCATTGGGAATCACCGACGGCGGTCACCAACTGCGCCGTGTATTACTGGCGCGTGGCCGGAACGGCCGGCGGGGTCGACGGACCCTACTCCGATCCGGTCAGCTTCCGGGTCGATGACGGCAACCAGTGCCCCACGCTGGCCTGCGAACCGACCGGGTTGGTCTCACCCGAGACGATCGGCCCCCGTGGCTATGAGATCGTGGATACGCTCACGCCGACACTCGAGTGGAACTACCCCAACTACTGCGACCCGGCTGGGTTCGTGATCCGTTTGGCACCCGATTTGGATCTCTCGGGGCAACCTCTTCAAGGCGGTTTTGGCTTGACCGACAGCTGGATCACCGGCCAGCTCGAGCCGGCAACCCGCTATTGGTGGGATGTGGCGGCGATTGAGCCACCGGCGCTGGGCAATTTCAGCGAACATGCTACCTTCTTTACTGGCCCGGAGTGCGCCTCTTTTAGCGAAATGGCCGGTCCGCCGGATTTGATCATGCCCCCCGACGGGGCAGAGATCGCGGACACGGCCGCCTGGCTTCAGTTCAACCCCGGCCCTTCTGTCGGCTGCATCCCGGATGGCTGGGCGCTAGATCTGCAGACCGATCCGAACTTCGGGGGACAGAATCTGCTAACGACCTACATGTACCCTGGCACGATCGTCATCACCGATCAACTTCAAGATTGCACTCAGTACTTCTGGCGGGTGGCCGCGGTGCAAAGCGGTTTCAATAGCCCCTGGTCCGTGACCCGCTCCTTCTTTACCAACGCCGCCGGCAACTGTGCCCAGTCCATGATCCCCGAGATCCCCTATGCCGGTGCGATCCGCGATCTAGCCTGCTTTCTGGGACCCAACCCGCAGACCTACTCGATCGAGGGATACCTGCTGGCCGGCGAATCCTCGCCTATCGTGGCCCAGAACCTGATGGGGACCTGGTGGGCGATCCAGAACCCGGATAGCACGGGTGATGTGTGCTATGTACCCAAGGATGGCGTCGAACCCGGCGGCGATCTGAGCAATATCCCGCGCTGGAACGATCCAGAAGTACCGGTTGAAGAACCGCACATTACGTGTGGTTCATACGGTTCCCAAGAGACATGTAAGGCAGCCGGATGTTATTGGTACGATACAGGTGTGACCACTGCTAATTTCGGTTGCCATAGCAATCCGAAATAAGCTGCCAACCAATATAAATAAAAGTAACAGGACCTTCCCGAAGGAAGGTCCTGTTGCTTCCTATGCCACGGCTTTGTGCACCTCAGAGCAGCTTGGGAGCCGGTTGAGCTCGATCTCAGCCAGAAAGGTGAGCCCGCTAGGGGATCGATCTACTAGTCAATTCCCGTGTCCAGTGCTAGCAAATTCAAACCAATGACCTTTGAACGCCAGCCATGTTGATGTTTTCAGGCTCATTTTGCTGTACAGTAACCTGGTGGCCAGCTAAGAAAATTCGGAGTCCATTTACAATCACCCCGGGATTCACACGTTGTTTGATCCAACGTGTTGCACGCCGGAAGGCCATCCCCCTGCTCTTGTTCCTTCTTACACAGGACGGAGATCTCCTGGTCAACAAGGAGTGCTCCATTATTCTGATCGACTAGCTGGACAGGAACCAAAGTATCCTCTTCAAGCTGTGCGCCGATACAGATTAGACGTTTGGGCGCACCCGACAATCTCTCGCAATCGAAGGGCTTTCCATCGACAATGGCCTTGTATGCCCCCTGCGGCTCTTCGGAAAAATCAAACAACACCATCGTGCGCTCTCCCGCGAGACACGCCATGCCAATCAGCGCCGCTTCTTGGGCATGCGGTGCGAAACAACCTCCGCTGTAGTTTGTTGTGAATGTAGCTTCGCTCGAGAAGGGACCCTGCTCTGTGCCCTGCAAAGCGGCGACGTGCCAACGGAAGGTTGTGCAATCGGGCAGGACAACATAAGCAGGTATCTCGGGCAGCGGTCCCCATCCCGGATCGCGCGAATCCAGTGCAAAGCCCTGCCCAGGAGAAGTTGATGCGAAATCGGTCCCGGAATACACCTCAAAGTAGTAGCCGTCTGGAATACACGCTGGATCTAGATACTGCCATTCAAATCGGAAGGGATCTCCGACATCGGTCACAATTTCATTATTGATGGGATACAGCGGATCTGGTGGAACGAGCTGCGTAGAATCGCAGCTGAATTGGGAGCAGATTCCCGTGAAGTCGGTATAGAACAGCGACAGATTATGCTCGCTCATGACACCACCCGTTTGCGCCGCGATCCACCAGTAGTACAGACCGCAGTCATCAAGGAAAGGCACCAGGGTCTCAAAACTCGTCCAGGGTCCGGGTCCATCCCCCGAGAGCTTCAGATTCGAGAACTGCAGGTCGGAAGCTACTTCAAAATGATAGCCTTCCGGGAGGCAGGTTGTGCTGGAATACTGCCATGCCAACTCGGGTGAATCATCCTGGACGA
>DAOUEJ010000072.1:0-39855 GCA_034430615.1 Anaerolineales bacterium
AGGTCCGGCTCCGACCGAAGACCTCCGATCATCACCGCTCTTTTAAAGTTCGTGATGCTCACCGCTGGCTGACTGAAGGGAAGAAGGTCCGGGTCCGCATCCGGTTTCGTGGCCGTGAAATCCACTACCCCGAAATCGCTCTTGAGGACCTGCAGAGCATCGCTGAAGAACTAGCAGATGTAGGCGTCATCGAACAGGCCCCGATCATGGAAGGCCGGACGATGCTTATGACGCTCGCCCCGGGGAAGCCCAAGTAACATTCAGGGTAGAGCATTGTCCCAAATCCAGACGACGTCCCCGCGGACAGCAGTATCGTCCGCGGGATTGGTTCTAAGATCAAGTATGGTCGCGAGACCATCAGGCAGACTGCAGGAGGATAGAAACGTGGCTCGCAAATCGACCAAGAAGGGTAAGTTCAAGCTCAAGACGCATAAGGCGACCGCCAAGCGTTTCAAGTTGACAGGATCCGGCAAGCTGGTTCGGACAAAGGGCTCGCAAAGCCACTTGCGGCGCAAGAAATCCGCCCGTTCCAAACGCCTTTATACTGAAATGCTGCCGGTTGATTCGAAGGGGATTACCAAGCGAGTCATGCGGCTGGCGCCTTACTTGAAGAAATATAAGGCCAATCCAAACGCCCGTTCGGGCGGCTCATCTAAGTAGCCGCACCTTATTGTTGCTGTTGGGTGCTCTCAACGAGCATGTACTCCATGCTGGCGCCCAGGGGTTCACAGGAGAGTGACACGTGACACGAGTTAAGGGCGGGACCATTACCCGCAAACGCCACAAGAAGATCCTCAAGCTAACGAAGGGCATGTATGGCTCACGCAGCAAGCTTTTCCGCCGTGCGAACGAAGCCATGCTCAAGAGCCTATGGTACTCCTACCGCGATCGCCGGACACGCAAGCGTGACCTGCGCCGCTTGTGGATTGCCCGCATCAACGCCGCTGCCCGGCTGAACGGCACTACATACAGCCGGCTCGTATACTCCATGAAGGGTGCCGGTATCGAACTGAACCGGAAGGTCCTCGCAGATATTGCCGTTCGTGACCCCGCCGCCTTCAGCGAAGTCGTTAAGTCTGCCCGCACTTGATGCTCGGTCTAATCAACAACAAAGCGGGGCGCCTCGGCGCCCCGCTTTTCTTTTCCGCGCCATACTCAACAGTCAGTTCTTGGAGATTGAGCTACGCATGCGCCTCAGGAGTACAGCCACTAACCCGTACAGTAGGATTAAGTCGAGTACTACCGCACTCACGCCAAAGGCCGCCCGCCCAAGAGCATTCCCTGTTTCCGGCGCTGGTGTGAAGAGCGGGTTCGTAAGCACACCCTGGATATCCCTGTCACCAGGGCCAAAGGCCACCCAGTTTCCCAGTGTGATGAAGATCAAGACCAGGAGCAGCCCGGTCAGCGTGCGCAGGATGCTAACGAGTGATGCCGCACTAATGTGCATATTGGTTTCCAGCCGCCTGACTTCGACCAGCACGGTCAGTACGCCTGCCATCACAAAGGCCAACCCGGCCAAGACGATCGGCCAGCGTTCGGTATGCCATGTTCCTTCGCCAAGCGTGATGGCATCCACAGCCAGCAGCACGATCAAGCATCCTGTGCCTGTCGCCAGACCGGCGGCAAGTACTACGCCCTTGCGCATGGTTACGCCTCCGACATAAATTTAGCTGGCAACCATTGGGAATCGATCTTCGGAATTACCTACAATTGTATGCACGCTCAGCCATCGGGGCTATAGGACTCTGGTGCAGGTATGTGAGCCCCTGCCTGGTTGGGGGCAAATGTTACAATTGCGACCATACCGACCGTGGGCAGTATCATCGATAGCATTCGCAGGGTAACACTTCCGAACGATATCGAGTTCTCCATCGTGCAAACTGACATAACCCAACTCGATGTCGATGCGATCGTCAACGCCGCCAATGCTTCACTTCAGCACGGCGGGGGCGTGGCCGCGGCGATCGTCCGTGCAGGGGGGGTGACGATCCAAACCGAGAGCGACCGCTGGGTACATGAACATGGCAAGATCAACCCCGAACACCCAGCGCTCACCTCAGCTGGAGACCTGCCCGCTCGCTTTGTCATCCACGCGGTGGGACCGATCTGGGGGGAGGGTGATGAGCACCGCAAACTCGATCAGGCCATCGCCAGCGCACTCGCACTCGCCGAAGACCAGGGATTGAACAGCCTGGCGCTGCCGGCGATCTCTACCGGTATTTTCCGTTTCCCTGTGAACGACGCAGCTGAAATTATCCTTGATAGCATTGCGCGATTCGCGCAGACCAAGCAGGGGAAAAATCTAAAAACGATCATCATCGCCCTCTGGGATCAAGCGGCCGTTGAGGCCTTCAGTACCTCCTTTGATCAGAGATGGGCGGATGCGGAGTCCATCTTGTGATCACCTCCACCAGCAACGCGCGAGTGAAATGGGTTCGCACTCTTCAGAATAAACGCAACCTTCGTGAAAGCGAGAACGCCTTCATTATTGAGGGTCGCCGCCTGATGCAGGAGGCCCGGTCGGTAGGATCCCGCGCCCAGCTTGTCTTGTACACCGACGATTTGGAGCCAATCGACAAAGATCTGGTTGAAGCCCTGCTCGAACAGGGCGGCCAATGCGAAATCGTCAGCGAGCATGTCCTTAAGGCCTGCTCGGCAACCGAATCACCGCAGGGTGTGCTGGCCGTCCTAACCCGGCCGGAGCTGAGGGTACCACCTGACCCTGGGTTGGTCCTGGTGCTTGATAAGATCGCCGATCCGGGCAACCTAGGGACGATTATGCGCAGCGCACGCGCGGCGGGTGTCGAGATGCTCTTCCTGCTCCCCGGCAGCGTTGACGTCTTCAACCCTAAGGTGGTGCGGGCGGCAGCCGGCGCGCATTTTCACCTACCCGTCCGGGAAATCACCGCGGCCGAGCTCCATCAGGCCTTGTCCGGGATACCGCTCTGGATCGGGGACGCTCACCTGGGGCAGGAGTACCACTGCATCGACTGGACCGGACCAGCCGCCCTGGGCATCGGTAGTGAGAGCCATGGCCACAGCCCGTACCTAGGTGAAATCGCGACCGGCTATGTCCGCATCCCGATGCGATCTGGCACCGAATCGCTCAACGCCGGTGTAGCTGCCGCCGTAATCCTATTTGAAATCGCACGCCAGCGAGGGACGCCATGCAAGTCCGAGCGTTAACCGGTTTTCTTGATCCCGGGTGGCCATTGGATACATCTGCTATCCAGCGCGTAGCGGAGGGGTTAAAGCAGACCTCGCAGGCTTTGCAGGACGCGGGCTACACGGTGCAGACACTGCGCCTGGCTAGCCCACCCCCGGCCGAAATGTCCGCTCCGGTGCCCTACACAGATCTATTAGATTTCGCCCGGCAGCTCGAGGCGGAAGCCTTCATTCACGGCCTTGATTTCGCCGCGCTTGGCCCCATCTTGCTTGATGATGTGGATGGCTACGATTACTTGCCTGAGATCCTCGCCGGAACCGAGATCATCTTCACCTCCGGGTTGTATGCCGATGCCTCCAGCGGGGTCTCGCTGGCCGCCGCGCACGCCTGCGCCAAAACGATCCGGGCAATTTCGCAAATTTCGGCGGATGGTTTCGGTAACCTGCGCTTCGCCGGGTTGGTCCATGTCCCGGCCGGAACCCCCTTCTTCCCGGCAGCCTATCATCGGGGTGGACCACCCTGGCTGGCAATTGCCACCGAGGCCGCCGATCTCGCTGTCCAAGCAGTGAAGGAAGGCAGCTCGCTGCGCGACGTGAGAAGTAAATTGATCCAATCCATCGAGACTCATGCCTCCAGGCTGAGCCAGGTTGCCCAACGGACTGTGCAGGAGAATGGCCTGCGTTACACAGGGATCGACTTCTCGCTTGCCCCCTATCCGGAGCCCGAGCGCTCGATCGGGACAGCGATCGAGGCGTTAGGCGCGGCCTCGGCCGGTCTGGCGGGCAGCGCTGCCGCCGCTGCGTTCCTGGTCGATAGCCTGGAGCGAGCGAATTTCAAGCGGGCTGGTTTCTGCGGACTTTTCCTTCCCGTTCTTGAGGACAGCGTCCTCGCCGCCCGGGCCGCGGACGGCAATCTGCAGTTGAACGACCTGCTGCTGTACTCCACACTCTGTGGAACCGGGCTTGACACAATCCCACTCCCCGGCTCGACCAGCGTGGAAGCAATTAGAGCCCTCCTCGTAGATCTGGGCGCAATCGGTCTTCGGCACCTTAAAGCGCTTACCGCGCGCCTGATGCCCATCCCCGGAAAACAGGCCGGCGATCCTGTTCACTTCGACTTCCCCTACTTCGCCGACAGCGGCGTCATGTCTTTGCCAGAAGCCGGTCTCAAGGGACACCTTGCCGGACACGACCTGCTCGACATCGGACCACGTGGACCTTAGCTATAAGCGCTCCCCTTGTCTTGCCGCAGCCACTGACGCCCGTTAGAATGAACCCCTGATTGGAGCCTGATGGATACGCTTGCGAATTTAAATACCCGGCAGCTTGAGGCCGTGACCACGTCCTCGGGCGCGGTCCTGGTGCTTGCAGGCCCCGGGTCTGGCAAGACGCGCGTGCTGACCCATCGCGCCGCATATCGCGTCCACTCGATGGGCGCCGACCCCCGGGCTGTGATGGCGGTGACTTTCACCAATAAAGCCGCACGCGAGATGACCTCCCGCATCGTCGAATTGCTGGGGGGTGACCAGGCGCATCTGCCAGGTATGACGCTCGGCACTTTCCATGCCCTGTGCGCACGCATCCTGCGCCGCGAGGCTGACCGGTTGCCTTTCACGCGCGAATTCGTCATTTTCGACGACACAGACCAGAACTCGCTGATGCGTGAGATCGTGAAGCAACTCGGATTGGATCCCAAGCAGTACTCACCGGCCCGCCTGCTTGACACCATCTCGCGCGCCAAGAATGAACTCATCGACGTCACGGAATTTGCCAGCGATACCTATTTCAACGAGATCGCTGCCCGCGCCTACCAACGCTACCAGGAACAACTACTCCTCAACAATGCCCTTGATTTCGACGATCTGCTGTTTTGGACGGTACGCCTGCTGCGCGGACATGATGATGTGCGCGCTGCTTACAGACGCCGCTACCAGCACATTCTCGTCGACGAATTCCAGGACACGAACAGCGCACAGTACGCCCTGCTCAGGCTGCTCAGCGGGCCGGAACCAGATCTGTTTGTTGTGGGAGACCCTGACCAATCGATTTACCGCTGGCGCGGCGCGGACTACCGCAACGTCCACCGGTTCCAGGAAGACTATCCTCAGGCACAAACGATCTTGCTCGAGCAAAACTACCGCTCCACGCAAACCATCCTCGACGTTGCCATGGCTGTTATCGACAGGAACCCGGGACGGCGGCGAAAGCAGCTCTTCACGGAGCGCGGGGCCGGTCGGCGGGTCACGCTGCATGAAGCGTACGATGAAGCGGATGAAGCCAATTTTGTGGTCGAGACGATCGCTCTGCTCACGCAGGGCGGATTGGACCCCCGCGATTGCGCTGTGATGTACCGCACCAACGCCCAATCCCGCACGCTGGAGGATGCATTCCTGCGGGCCGGGCTTCCCTACCAGATCGTCGGCGCCCAGCGCTTCTACGGCCGGCGTGAAATCAAGGACTTGATCGCCTACCTGCGCCTGATCCATAACCCCGCCGACCGGGTAAGCTTGCTGAGAGTTCTTAATACACCACCGCGCGGCATCGGCGATAAGACCGTCGCCGCCTTGCTCCAGCTGGCAGAAGCGCATCAAAAAGGACCCTCTGATATTTTGCTTGAGCTTGCCGCATCCCCCGACGATCTTTTTTCTGAGCTGCTTGACCGGCGCTCTCGTACGGCACTGCTTTCCTTCGCAAAGCCACTGTCTCGTTGGCTCGAGCGGCGCGAATCATATTCGGTGATCGAGCTGGTCGATGAAGTGCTCGAAACCATCGCCTATCGCAGCTACATAGAAGACGGCACCGAGGAGGGCGAGCAGCGCTGGGAGAACATCCAGGAGCTCCGCCAGGCAGCCCACGAGTTCACCGAGTTCGGCCTGACGACATTCCTCGAACGCGTCGCTCTCGTTTCCGATCAAGACACGCTCTCCGAAGAGCAAAATGCGCCAACGCTGCTTACGCTGCACGCCGCTAAAGGGCTCGAGTTTCCAGTCGTCTTCATCATCGGCCTCGACGACGGTGTGCTCCCCCACCAGCGATCCTTCGATGATCCGGAGGCAATGGCCGAAGAACGCCGTCTCTTCTATGTCGGGGTGACTCGGGCCCGGGACCGGCTCTTCCTGTTGCGCGCTTTCCGGCGGCGATTGGCAGGCCCATCAACTTTGAGCGAACCATCCCGCTACCTGCACGACATCCCACCTGAGTTGGTAGATGGCGATGTTCCTAGCGTACAGACCTGGGCTCAGGCTTCCTACGATTTTCAAACAAAGTGGGAAAGCCCACCCCGCCCCTTGGCGCAAGCCCGCTTTCGCGCCGGCATGCGCGTCCGACATCCAGCCTTCGGTGAAGGGATTGTGATTGATACCCAGGTTGACCTTGATGACGAAGAAATCGTCATCGAGTTCACCGGTGAGGGCGTGAAACATCTCGTCGCCTCAATGGCTCAGCTGGAGATCCTTGATTCTTGAGCGCACGTACTGCAGGATGAAGGTGGAAAGCGAGGTTTTCCTATGAACGTGTTTGTGACAGGAGGGGCAGGATACATCGGCTCCACTGCAGCCGAGATGCTGCTCCAGGCCGGCCACCAGGTGACGGTCTACGATTCGCTCGTGAAGGGGTACCGGTCGGCTGTCCCAGCAGAGGCCGAGTTCGTCCAGGCCGACCTCGCCGACGAGGACCAACTGCGTAAAGCCCTAAAGGCACAGCCCTATGACGCGGTCCTGCATTTTGCCGCTTTCATCGAGGCCGGCGAAAGCATGCGTGAACCAGGCAAGTATTTCCAAAACAACCTTGTCCGGTCGCTGGGCCTGATCGAGGCCTGTGTTGTAGCCGGTGTGCCGCGTATCGTCTTCTCCTCCTCTGCGGCTGTCTACGACTCCAGTGACGAGCCGCTCTCCGAGCAGTCCCCCATCGGACCGTCCAATGTCTACGGCCAGACGAAATGGATGATCGAGCAAGCGCTGGACTGGTATGCCCGGCTCGGCAGCCTGCGCTACGCAGCCCTGCGTTATTTCAACGCCGCTGGTGCGCTCCCCGGTCATGGCGAAGCACACCAACCCGAGACGCACTTGATCCCGCTCGTGTTACAGGCAGCTCTAAGGCTGCGCGACTCTGTTCATATCTTCGGAACCGATTACCCGACGCCGGACGGAACCTGTATCCGGGATTACATCCATATCGCCGATCTCATCTCAGCCCACCTGCTGGCGCTTGAGGCACTCGAGCACGAAAACGTGCTTATCTATAACCTGGGCAATGGCTCCGGATATTCGGTGCGCGAGGTAATTGAGAGCGCCCAAAAGGTGACGGGGGCCGAAATCCCGGTCGTCGAGTCGCCGCGCCGGCCCGGCGACGCCCCACGCCTGGTCGCCGATGCACGCAAGATCCGGAGCGAATTAGGCTGGCAACCCGAACATCCAAGCCTGGATGAAATCATCGGTAGCGCCTGGACGTGGCTACAGGAGCACCCTCAGGGTTACGATGTGTAGCTCTGCCTCGCACACAGCATGCTATAATCCCGCTGGCTTGGCGAGGGGCAGCATTTGCGTGCCCCTCTCGCTTTAACCTCAGGAGGATTCAATGCCATACGAATATGCCGTCGTCCCCCCGGACGGCGAGACGATCACCATCGCCAGTGGGGCTCTGCGCGTCCCCGATCGGCCCATCGTTCCCTTTATCATCGGTGATGGCACCGGCCCGGACATCTGGCGCGCATCGGTCCGGGTGCTGGATGCTGCGATTGAGAAAGCCTATGGCGACGGCAAACGGATCGCCTGGATGGAGGTCTTCGCTGGGCAAACCGCATTCGATCGCTTCGGCGAGTGGCTTCCCCAAGAAACCATCGATGCCTTCCGGGAATTCCTGGTCGGGATCAAGGGGCCCCTTACGACCCCGGTCGGTGGCGGTATCCGCTCCTTGAACGTCGCCCTGCGTAAAGCGCTGGATCTCTACGTTTGCCTGCGGCCGGTGCAATACTTCTCCGGCGTGCCCTCCCCTGTCAAAAACCCCGAGAGGGTGGACATGGTGATCTTCCGTGAGAACACGGAGGACATTTACACCGGTGTCGAGTTCGAGCTTGGTTCCGAGATCAACACAGCATTCCGTTCCTGGTTGAGCGAGAATTTTCCAGCCGAATTCACCAAGATCCGCTTCCCAAACAGCGCCGGTTTCAGCATCAAACCGGTCTCGCGTGAAGGTACAGAACGACTGGTGCGTGCCGCTATCCACTACGCGCTCGAGAACAAACGCCGCTCGGTGACGCTGGTCCACAAAGGGAACATCATGAAGTTCACCGAGGGCGCCTTCCGCAATTGGGGCTATGCTCTGGCAGAACGCGAATTCGGCGAGCAAACCTATACCTGGTCCCAGTGGGAACGCACCAAAGCGGAGCGAGGAGAGCAGGCGGCGAACGCCGAACAGCAGGAAGCGCTCGCCTCCGGGCGGCTGCTGGTAAAGGATGCCATCGCTGACATCGTCTTCCAGCAGACGATCACACGCGCCGGAGAGTTTGACGTCATTGCCACCATGAACCTGAACGGCGATTACCTGTCGGATGCGCTTGCCGCCCAGGTGGGCGGGATCGGTATCGCTCCCGGCGGGAATATCAATTACGACACCGGTCACGCCATCTTTGAAGCGACGCATGGTACCGCCCCGAAGTATGCCGACCTGGATAAAGTAAACCCGGGCTCGGTGATCTTGAGCGGCGAGATGATGCTGCGCTATATGGGATGGGCCGAGGCAGCCGATCTGGTAATTAAGGGCGTAGAAGGGGCCATCGCCGAGCGGAAGGTGACCTACGACTTCCACCGCCTGATGCAGGATGCCACCCTGCTGAGCACATCTGCCTTCGGGGACGCCGTCATCGAGCAGATGGGCTAAACCCGGGCGCCCCCGGCGTGTCTGCCACCCGCTTTGGAAGCGACCGGGCTGCAAGGTTATAATCACCACGTGGAACCCCTCCAGGCACTGGCGGATTCGGTACGACACCGTTTGTTCGAGGCCTATGGTCAACCGAGCTGGCGCAACCCGTTGCCGGCGCTTGATGAACTAATTTCGACGATCCTCTCCCAGAACACGAATGATATTAATCGGGACCGCGCCTTTGAAGCACTGCGCGAAAAATTTCCTGCCTGGGAGCAGCTTCTTGATGCAGCTCCAGGCGATGTGATCGAGACCATTCGTCCGTCCGGGCTCGCCAACCAGAAGGGCCCGCGCATCCAGGCTGTGCTGAGGGAGATCGCCGCCGAGGCGGGCAAGCTGAGCCTAGAGTACTTGCGCGACCAACCCGCAAGCGACGTCCGGCAGACCCTGCTGCGCTTCAAGGGTGTCGGCCCGAAGACCGCCGCCATCGTGATGCTTTTCTCGCTCGACATCCCCGCCTTTCCTGTCGACACGCATGTTTACCGGGTCACCGGGAGATTGGGCCTACGGTCGGCGAAGATGAGTGCCGATGCGGCGCATGAGTACCTGGCACAGCTCTTTCCGCCCGATAGTTACCAGGAGGTCCATCTCAATATCATTCGCCACGGCAGAGAAGTCTGTCATGCCCGCACGCCGGCCTGCGAAGACTGTATCCTACAGGACCTGTGTGAGTACTACGCGCAACGGCCGGCGGGCAGCGAGGAGGGTGGGGAATGAACGAATCCACACCGGTCAATCCAACCGGGAGCCTGCAGGCTCTGCGCATTGTTCTCCAGCGCCTGGATTTCGAGTATCCCGGAGCAATGCAGGAAGCCCTGCAGGAATTGGAACAACTCGAAGCGCAAGTTCACCACCTTGACGAGCAGCCGCGGCTGGCAGCGCTCTACCGGGTTTCCCGGACTCTGGGCTCTTCGCTCAACATGGATGACGTGCTGAGCGAGACGATGGATGCCGTCATCCACCTCGCCGGCGCTGAGCGCGGCTTCCTCATGCTGATCGACCCCCAGACCGGAGAACTGGAACTGCGTGCCGCCCGTAATTTTCAACGTGAAAATCTTGATCGGGAGGACATGCAGGTCAGCCGGAGCATCATCCAGGAGGTGGTCCGCTCTGGAACGGGCGTCATTACGACCAACGCCCAGACCGACGAACGATATTCCGATCGCGAGTCGATCCAACATTACGCGCTGCGCTCGATCCTCTGCCTGCCGCTGCTTGTCCGTGCACAGCCGGCCGGTGTGATTTATGTCGATAACCGGATCAAGGCAGGCGCCTTTAGTACCGGGGATCGAGAATTACTGGAAGCCTTCGCCGCACAGGCTGCTATCGCACTCGAGAATGCCCGCCTGTATACCCAGGTCGACACTCAGCTCGCGGCGCGCGTGGCCGAACTTGAGACTTTCGAACGGATCGACCGCGAGCTCAATACCAGCCTTGACCTTGAGCGAGTGCTCGAAATAACCCTGGAGTGGGCGCTCCACAGCACCGGCTCAGAAGTCGGCTGGATTGCCCTACTGCCTGAGCCGGGCGAGCCAGCGGCCATCGTCGCTGGTGCAGGCAAGGGGTCCCTGCTCGATCTTGAGGATCCTGCACTGCAGGAGGCCATCGTGGACGGTCACCTTACACGCACGCAGGTGCCCGGTGAAAATAATATTCACATGCTGGTAGCACCCGTCCGCCGCGAAGGAACAACGACTGCGTTAATCGGCTTGCGGCGCGCTTCGTCACCCCACACCAGGGAGGCGGAAGCGTTCTTGATGCGGCTTGTAGAGCACGCGGCCGTCGCCATCGATAATACCCGGCTTTATCGAGCCGTGCGCCAGGCCGGGGAATCCAAATCCCAATTCATCTCGATCGTCTCACATGAGTTGAAGATCCCGATGACCTCCATTCGCGGGTATGCCGACCTCATCCGTCAGGGTGCAGCGGGCGACATTAATGAACAACAGGGAAAGTTTCTAAACACCATCGTCACCAACGTCGACCGCATGGCTGATCTGGTTTCCGATTTATCCGACATCTCGCGCATCGAAACCGGGCGGCTGCGGATTACCCTCGAGCCACTCCCGCTGGCTGATCTCGTACGGAATACGACCGGAGCCATGCGGCCCCAGTTCGAGGCCAAGCGCCAGCAACTGCACCTCGAACTGGCAGAAGGATTGCCAATGGTCGTGGCGGACCATAATCGCTTGATCCAGGTACTCACGAACCTAATGAGCAACGCCAACAAATACACACCCGAAGACGGCGAGATCACCATCCGTGCTGCGGAAGATGATGGGCAAATCCGCCTCAGCATCCAGGACAGCGGGATCGGCCTGAGCATCGAAGATCAAGCGCGGTTGTTTTCCCAGTTCTTCCGTTCGGAGGAACCCGAAGTACGCGAACAGGCCGGGTGGGGCCTTGGCCTTTATGTGACCCGGCGGCTGCTGGATTTGATGGGTGGAAGCATCGGGATGAGAAGCGAACTTGGCGTCGGAAGCACCTTCTGGATCACGCTGCCAACCAGCATGGAGAAAAACGCTTGAAGCACACCCCGCACGAGACACCTTTCGCCGGAACGAAATATCCGCTGCGGCTGTACCGCCACATCGTCCAGCTTCACCGGCGCGAGGCTCTCCTGCTCGCCCTTCTTCTGCTCGGACTGTGGGTGCTCAACCTGACCCCGTTTGTGATATGGATGTCGGCCGGTGGTGAGCGCTGGCTGCTTGCCGGTGGGCTGGTGGCAACCGCGTACTGGCTGTTCATCATCGTCGGCCCGCTCACGGCCTACGCGCAACCGCTCTCGACCCACCTGCGCGTGCAGACCCCAATCTACCGCCTCAAGATCTCATACCAGCGGGTTCGATCCGTGCGGCCGATTGATGTCAGCCGCTCGATCGCTCCCGGAAAGCTCACCACCATGCAGAGGAAAGAGCTTGAACCTTTCCTGGGTAAGACCGCCCTTGGCATCGACCTGCGTGAATGGCCGCTGCCACGCTGGGTACTGCGCCTCTTCCTGAGCCGCTGGATGCTGGCCAACGACCAGCAGGGCCTTATCTTGTATGTCGATGATTGGATGGGGTTGAGCAACCAGGTCACACAAGCTCTGCAGACCTGGCACGAGCGCCGCCGTCCACAGCAGCCTGGCCGGGGCGTGGCGGCCGAGATCATCGAACAAGGTAACAAGCGCCGACGCCGTTTTTGACATGCGGCCTGCGCTCGATCTATACTGACTCCCCGGTCTGCGTTCTTCTCTATGGAGGGTGATCATGTCCCTGACCCTGACCTGGTACGGTCATGCAGCTTTCGGCATCGAGACGGACGGACTCCAGATCCTGGTCGATCCGTTCCTGTCCGACAACCCGCTCGCCAGCGTGGACGCCGGTTCACTCCCGGCGGATTTCATCCTGGTCTCCCATGGCCATGGCGATCACGTCGGGGATGCGGTCGAGATCGCCCGCCGCACTGGTGCGCTTGTGATTGCCAATTATGAGATTGCGACCTGGTTTGAGGGTCAGGGCATTCCCGCACACGGCCAGCATATCGGGGGAGGTTTCAAGCATCCATTCGGGTACCTGAAACTCACCCAGGCCTGGCACGGATCCATGCTGCCGGATGGAAGTGACGGCGGGAACCCGGCTGGTTTTCTGCTAACCAGCAGCAAGGGACGGAAGCTATACCTCGCATGTGACACAGGTCTCTTTGGCGATATGCGCTTGATCGGCGAGGAAGGCATCGACCTGGCTGCCCTGCCGATCGGTGATAACTTCACCATGGGGCCGGATGACGCGCTGCGTGCGGTGAAACTAATCCAACCCAAGCAAGTCTTCCCGGTGCACTACAACACTTTCGACATCATCCGGCAGGATCCCGCTGCCTGGGTGGCGCGTGTCGAAGCCGAGACCGCCTGCAAAGCTCGTGTGATCCAACCCGGCGAGAGCATCACGATCTGAAGGGTTTCAGCGACCCTCTCCATCACGCGCGACTGCAGAATAGGACACGCCCGAGGTACGTGCATGGACGCTTCAACCCGGCCGGAAACACCACTGCACTTACGGGATCACCTCTTTATCAACAGCAGTTGGTTCGGGCTCAATGTCGCTTCGGGCATCATCACGCCAGTCCTGCTGCCCTATCTTGTGGCGCTCTTCGTCATTCCTGCACAGAAAAACACCTACCTTGCCACAATCCGCGTCATCGGGCTGGCTGTGGCAATGTTCATCCAGCCGTTCGCCGGCATGCTCAGCGACCGGAGCACCTCACGCTGGGGGCGGCGCCGGCCTTTCATCCTAATCGGCACGCTCCTTGATCTTGTCTTCCTGCTTGTGATCGGGCTATCACCCCGCATCTCGGGTTCGCCAGTTGATGCTGCCTTGAAACCGCTGCTCGGAGTCTCCAGCGCCTATCTGGTTCTGCTCCTGGGGATCGTCCTGTTCATGGCCTCGACCAACCTTTCCCAGGGTGCAGTGCAGGGTTTGATCCCCGACCTGGTGCCCGAAGATCAGCGGGGACGCTCTTCGGGTATTAAAGCTGTTTTCGAACTGCTCCCGGCCCTGATCATCATCTTCATCGGGCCGCTCGTCGATGCTGGTCGGGTGGGTTGGACATTGGGAGTCATTGCCACAGCACTCATCGTCACGATGCTGTTAACAATTTGCTTTGTCCACGAAACCCCGCAGAATCACGTTCTGCGCGAACCCGACGGTCGGAGAGGCCTGCGCTTGCTCGCGCTAACCATCATCTTTGTTGCCGTCTCCCAGGCGGGGGTATGGCTGGTCCGATCGGGTGGGGCCTTCCTCGGCAGCCGGGAGTTCCCCCTTGCTCAACAGATCGGTTTGGTCGGCCTGGCAGGGTTGCTGGCCATGGCCGGCTCGATCCTGATCGGGGTCTACTTCGGCGCCCGGGTCGGGATTGGTGAAGGCGCAACCCGCCATAAACATTTCACCTGGTGGGTGATCAACCGACTTCTCTTCCTGGCGGCAATTGGCTCAATCCAGGGATTTGCCCAGTTCTACATCGCCGACGTACTTAAAGCGGAGGAACCCGCCACGATGACCACGCTCCTGCTGGCGGTTGTCGTGGTTTTTTTGATCCCGTCAGCGCTCTTGGGCGGCTTCCTCGCGGACCGCATCGGCCGGCGCAGGCTAGTTGCGTTCGCCGGACTGGTATGCACGCTGGGTACATTGCTGCTTCTGCTCTTCCCGAGTATGGCCATCGTCCTCCTCAGTGGGTGTTTGCTCGGCCTTGGAACGGGAACGTTCATGGCTACGAATTGGGCGCTGGGGACTGACCTTGCACCAGCCGGGGAAGCCGGGCGCTATCTCGGCATCTCGAACTTGGCCGGTGCCGGGGCCGGGATCGTCGGCGCTGGGATCGGCGGCCCGTTGGCGGATTTCTTCAACTCGCTCGAGCCTGGCCTGGGGTACCTGGTGATCTTCGGGATGTATGCTGGACTGTTCTTGCTCTCGGTGGTCACGCTGCGCTGGATCCCTGAGCACACCCGCGGCGTGCAGGGTATCTCCTGACCATGTCGACTGGTTTTCTCGCTCGTAAAAGGCCATTGTACAATGAAACTAGGCCGCGATTGCACTGGAGGCAAGGCTATGGTCGAGGGTGAGCATATCGGCAAAGTGACGCATTACTACAAAAAAGTCCGGGTTGGGGTGATCCAGCTTCGTGCTGATTTACATCTCGGGGATGATCTCCACTTCAAGGGCGCGCATACCGATTTCGTGCAGAAAATCGACTCCATGCAGGTCGATCATGCAGCGGTCGAACAGGCAGTAGCCCATTCGGAAGTCGCCCTCCGGGTTGATCAACGCGTGCGGCAGGGCGATTCAGTCTACCGCATCAACGCCGAGGCTTGATCATCCCTGCAGGGCTCAAGCGATCAGAGGGATCGCAATCGTAAAGGTTGCGCCAGCGTCGAGTCCTTCACTTTCCACCCAAACCCGGCCGCCGTGTGCCTCAGCAATCGCCTTAACGATCGCCAACCCCATCCCCAGGCCTTCATACCGCCGGGTCAGGTGATCTTCCACCTGGTAGAACAGATCGAAGATGTGCTCCTGTTGGTCCCGGGGAACCCCAATCCCGTTGTCACGCACCCTCAGCCAGGCCTCCCGGCCGTGCTGTTCCAGGCTCAACCCAATTTCACCCGTGCGTTCCGTAAAACGGATGGCGTTATTTAAAAGGTTGGTTACGGACATCGTCAACTTGGGGCCATCGATCAAAGCCTCGAGTGGCCCTAACGGCAGCTTGAAATGTAGAGTTTGACCCTTCGCTAAGACCAAAGCCTCGACCTCATCCTTTGCCAATTGCAGGATGGGTTGAATAGGCTGCTGCTCCAGGGACAGTTCTGCCGATCGGACTTGAAGCATGTTCATATTGGTCATATCTTCGATCAACACCCGCATCCGCATTGCCGAGGAAAGCACCGCTTCAGCTTGTTCAGACAGCTCGACGCCGGCCGATTCCTGAAGCAAAGCCGCGTTACCCAGGATCAGGCCTAGTGGAGTTCGCAGTTCATGGGAGGCGATGGCGATGAAATCACTCTTGAGCTTGTCCAGCTTCCCGAGCTCCTCATAGGCCACATTCAAGGCTTCGACCTGTCGGGCGTTATGGATCGCCACCCCGGCCAGCGAAGCCACATTCGTCAGTGCATGCAGATCAGTCTCATCAAAGATCCCGACTCGCTTATTGCTGGCCTGCAGCACCCCAGTTACCTGCTCGCGTACCCGGAGCGGTACGCCAATCAGAGAACGCACTTCCTCACCATCGACCTCCCCCAATCCGTAGACCGGCTGCGTGTCGCTAGAGAGTTCATTCAAGATTAACGGCCGATCCTCACGAAAGACCGTGCCTGGAAGCGAGCCCTCCCTGGGCACAGGAAGCTTCATCGCGTTCTCGGGTTTCATATCTGTTGCGGCTGCGACGTAAAGGTCGAACGTGTGTTCGTCGACGAGCAGGATCGAGGCCTTCTCACTCTCCAGCAGGTCGGCAGCGGAATGGACGATGAACTCCAGCAAACGATCCAGATCCAACGTGGAATTCAGGGTTACGCTGATCTCTACCAGGCGCGAGAGCCGGACAACCATCCGGCGCAGTTGTTCGACCTCAGCACTTCTCTCATTCATCATCACAGGTGTAGTTTAAGCCAGCGGCTGCCGCCTGTCTACCCGGGATTGTGGGGCAGTCCGGTTCATTGTATACTTCTAGATCGATACCCCACACTTAAGGATAGTTCTCGCATGAAGGTTTCTTGCCTGCAGGAAAATCTTGCCCATGGTCTCAGCATCGTCGCCCGAGCTGTTGCCCCGCGCAGCACACTACCTGTTTTGGGCAACGTACTCGTCGCTACAGATAACGGGCGGCTGCGCCTGTCCGCCACCAACCTCGAGCTGGGAATTAGCTTCTGGATCGGGGCCAAGATCGAGGAAGAAGGCTCCACAACAGTCCCTGCTCGCACCTTCGTCGACCTGGTGAACACGCTCCCCAACGATACAGTTTCGATGGAATTGACCATCCGCAATCAGACCCTCAACGTACGCTGCGGAGCTTTCAACAACGACATCAAATGCATCGATGCACAGGATTTCCCACCCCTGCCACCGTCCGATCTCGATGACGGCTTGGCGCTGGACGCCGAAGACCTGCGCGCGATGATCCATCAGGTGACGTTTGCAGCATCCACGGACGATGCACGTCCGGTGTTGACCGGGGTCCTGGTGGAGGTAGAGGACAAGACGCTCACAATGGCCGCTGCAGATGGATTCCGCCTTTCGGTCCGATCGGCCCAACTCGCTTCTTCCGCCCCGGGCCAGATCAGCGCCATCATCCCTGCCCGGGCCTTGAGCGAACTGGCGCGCGTGCTGGGCGCCAACGATGAGAGCGTGACGATGTCACTGCCTCCCAACCGGGGCCAAGTCATATTCCGAGCGAAAGATGTCGAGCTCGTTTCCCAGTTAATCGATGGGACCTTCCCTGACTACCGCGGTATCATCCCCAACAGCTTTTCCTCGCGCAGCGTCCTATCCACGAACGCCTTCCTGAAGGCTTGCAAGGCGGCCGATATCTTCGCCCGCGAAGCTGCGCACAGTGCCCGATTGCGCATCACCCCGGGCAGCGATTTGGAACCGGGCACCGTTGAGATCTCGGCCACGGCCGCTGAAACCGGTTCAAATGAGACTACGGTCGACGCGACCATCGAAGGTGATGCGGTTGACATCGCCTTCAACGTGCGCTTCCTGGTGGATGTGCTTGTTGCAGTGGACACACCCAATGTCGCCCTCGAGACAAGTTCGGCCTCCTCTCCCGGGGTCGTGCGTCCCGTGGGGAGGGACGACTTCCTGCACGTGATCATGCCCATGCACCTCGGGCGCTGAGGTTTCAATCCCAGCAATATCGATATAGGTCCTCTGCGGAGGACCTTTTGATTCTTCGCCCTCCTCGTTAAAATTATCACGGGCCGAGGGCCTGTCTGGAGCATGGCATGAGTATCGACTCGGGTGAATTCCCTAAAGTTCTGACGCTGTACCTGGCCTTGAGCCAGTACCCCGTCCTCGCGCCCTCCATCCGCGAGCGTATGCGGCAGGAGATCTTCCGGCGCGGCGTGATTACCCCCAAAGCCTTTCACGCAGAGGTGCGGGAGAAGGCGATCGAGTCGCAGAGGCGGGAAGGCTTGAGTGACCCCTTCGGGCAGGAGGATCCCCAGATCTGGGAGCATCGTCTGGGGATCATCGCTGATAACCTAACTGATTTCTATTTCGCCTATAACCTGCCCTATGAAGATTTCGAGGCACTGCTCAAGGAGTCACTCTCAGGCCGGATGCCATCCCAGGATGTCGTACTCACGCTGCATCCCGAGCTTGCTCCCTGGGACATGCTCTTTGCAGAGGGCGAGCGTTATGAAGCACTGCCCCTGGATGAGCGCGAGCCCATCAAGCATCACCTGAAAGAAATCAAGGTTGTTCTGATCAAAGCTATGATCAGCGATCACCTCGCCTACCTTGGGATCGCCAGGGAGTGGTTTGACATCACCGACCTCAAAGCTATCCTTGAGCGGCGTATCGGGCGCGGCAAGATCGGCGGCAAAGCCGCTGGCGTGATGCTCGCACAATGCGTCCTGCGGAAATCCGCCCAGCCGGACCTGATCGAACAGATTGACATCCCCGAGTCATGGTTCCTGGGAACAGATCTTTTCTACCTGTTCAACCAGCGCAATGGCTTGAACCGCTACGCCAACCAGAAATACAAGTCGGAAGATGAGATCCGGGCCGATTATCCCCAGATCCAGACTGATTTCATTCAAGGCCTGTTCGCTGAAGACACGATCACCGAACTGCAGACCCTGCTCGAGCAGGCTGGCACCTCACCCCTGATCGTCCGTTCCTCGAGCCTGCTTGAGGATTCCTTTGGGACATCCTTCGCCGGGAAGTACGAAAGCTTTTTCTGCCCAAACCAGGGCACCGCAGATGAGAACCTGACCGAACTGCTCTCTGCCATCAAGCGTGTGTACGCCAGCGTCTACAACCCGAACGTTTTACTCTACCGCCGTAAGGTTGAGTTGGTGGATTACGATGAGCGGATGGCGGTCTTGATCCAGAAAACCCGGGGCCGCCGCGTGGGGCGATACTACCTGCCTGACGCAGCCGGCGTAGCATTTTCCCGCAACCAATTCCGCTGGAATCCACGCATCGATCGCAGGGCCGGCTTTATGCGTATGGTCTGGGGCCTGGGAACGCGCGCTGTCGAACAAATCGGCAGCGACTACCCTCGCTTGGTCGCCCTCAGCCACCCTGATCTTCGCCCGGAAACCTCCCCTCGCGATATCCATCGCTACTCGCAAACCGAGGTCGATCTAATCGACCTTTCCCGCAATACCTTCTGCTCGCTTCCGGTAAAGCAAGTGCTCGGACCCGACACACCCCACCTGCGTTTCATCGCGCAAGTCTACGAGCAAGGTGACCTGAAAGATCTTGTCAGCCGGCCGCTCGGCCGCTTTCAGCCAGATTACGTTATTACCTTCGACGGGCTTCTGCGGCGGACGGAATTTCCCGAGCTCATGCGCCGTATGTTGGCCACACTCGAAGCAGCCTATAATGGCCCGGTCGATACGGAATTTGCCCTCTCGCTGGCAGGGACAGAGGAAGGGGTTCCCCGGGCACGAATCTGCCTGCTTCAATGCCGGCCCCAGAGCCATCTACGCAGTGAGCGGGTCGAACTACCCCAGGACATCGCCAACGACCGGCGCATCTTTCTGACCCAACGTATGGTGCCAGACGGGATCGTGAAGGACATCCGCTACGCGATCTATATTTCGCCCCAGGCCTACAGCGAGCTGGGGCTACCCGCTGAAAGGCTGGAACTTGCCCACCTGATTGGACGCCTGAACAAGGTCCTGGAGCGGGAGCGCTTCATCCTGCTGGGTCCAGGTCGATGGGGAAGCCGAAATCCGGACATCGGCATTCCCGTTGCGTATTCAGACATCCACCATGCGCAAGCCTTGATCGAGATCACGGATGGCCTGCAAGCGGCCGAGCCATCCTACGGCACACATTTCTTTCAGGATCTAGTGGAAGCGAACATCTACCCCCTCGCCATCGGGTTGCAGGATCCCCAGGTGGAATTCAATGAGTCTTTCTTCAAGGAAGGGAAGAACATGCTTGTCGAGCTCCTGCCGGAGGATAAATCCTGGGAAGAGACGGTGAGCGTAATCGACATCCCCGCCACCACTGGGGGAATGCAGCTCAACATCGTCATGGATGGGAACCTGGGAGAAGCGCTGGCGTACCTGAAACCTTGAACCAGCTCCAGCCCGCTGGATCACCCGGATCGCCACCACATGTCAGGTGGATCAGACTCATCCCAGGCATATGCCCCGATTAAAGGTACGAAGGCCACCGGTGCCAGTTTCTCGATCGTGTAACTGTCTCCCTCCCGGATCCAGCGCTCGAGCACCTGGCCTGAGCGACCCCCGACGGGCAGGACCAACCGGCCGGCATTTGCCAGTTGGTCCTGGAGTGGGCGTGGAACGGAGGGAGCAGCCGCGGTCACCAGGATCCGGTCATAAGGTGCATGGGCTGGCAAGCCAGCCGAACCATCGCCGACATGGACCTCAACATTGGAACATCCCATGTCCACCAGGCGTTGTCGGGCACGCTCTGCCAGCGCCGCGATCCTTTCCAGTGAGTAAACCTTGCGTGCCAGGCGTGACAGGATCGCGGTTTGATAGCCGGATCCCGTACCGACCTCCAGCACACTTTCACCCCCTTGCAACTCCAGCAATTCGGTCATATAAGCGACGATGTAGGGCTGGGAGATGGTCTGGTCATCTCCGATCGGGAGGGGGCCATCGGCATATGCGAGATGACGTCTTTCGGGAGGGACAAACAGGTGGCGGGGGACATCACCCAGCGCCTGAAGCACTCGCGGATCCCGGACCCCGCGGCCCTTGATCTGCTTCTCGACCATGCGCTGCCGCTCGCGCTCGTAAATCCCTTGGTCTGCCATCCTGCCTCCACTATCATTATAGGATCTCCTACTGCCTCGAAACAAAAAGACCCGGGCGGGGTTCCGCCCGGGCCGGCATGGACCAGGGGTTAGGGCTAGCGGTTGACGATCCTTTGTTCCTTCCAGATATCGGCTTCGTTGTGGTATCCGGCTTGCTCCCAGAACCCGAGCTTGTCCTTGCTGAGGAACTCGAGCCCTCTGAGCCATTTCCCACCCTTCCACAGGTAGACATCCTTCAGGCCGTCTCGTCCGGGGATCGCGCCGACGACACCTCGCAACGGGTAGCCATGGTCAGGCGTAAGCGGTTGATCATCAAAATGCGTAGCCATAAGAAAGTTTTCGCCAAGCGCCACGTCAAGCGGCAGGTTGGTGGTGTACCCGTACTCGCAGTGCTGCAGGACAAATTCCGCGTTTGGCTTTAAACGTATCAAGCCTTCATCGAGCAAGGTTTGGAGTGCGACACCTTCCCAGGTCGTGTCGAATTTGCTCCAGCGAGTTACGCAGTGGATATCCATCTGCACCTTTGTGCGGGGCAGTTTATTGAACGCCTGCCAACCCCAACGCATCTCTTCCTCAACCTCTCCCCAGACACGGAACTGCCAGGTGCCTGGGTCAAACGTCGGAACCGGGCCGTAATGCAACACCGGAAACTTGAGCGTAAGTGATTGCCCCGGCGGCAGCCGTCCTTCTTCCCCATACTGGTGCTCAAGGTTACGCCGTTTTCCAATGTCCGAGAGCATGCCAATCTCTCCTTCTGCGCCAAGATTATATCAACTTAAGCTTACAAAACGCTTTCCCGTGGTATTGTTGGAACAAGCCTGCGCCACTCTCCAGCCAGTGCCTGAAAGACATGCCGAATGCTATCCACCATGTGAAGACGCACGCTGTCCAAGCAGACTGAAAGGGGCAAGCAGCCCCCGCACAAACCAAGAACAGAGACGGCAGAGTCCTGCCGTCTCTGTTTGAATGTTATAGAACGTGAATTCGTTTTTCGAGCGATCTACCGCACGATTACGGTTCCAATCCCAACATTGAGCTTGAGGTCGATCTGCTGTTCAGCCTGCTCGTATCCCGGTGAGAAATAGCTGCCATCACGCATGGTGAATTCGGTCGGGATGACTGTCGTCCCGATCCCGGTCTCCACCTGGATGCGCACCCCTGCCGTTGAAGGCAGGTCGATTATGAGCTGGCCGATGCCAACCTCTACCCGCACCAGTCCTCCATGCTCGGGGAGCACGACCTGTGCTTCACCGATGCCCGTGTGTACCCGAACCTCGGCCGGCTGCTGCTGGCGCAGATCGACTTCCGCCTTGCCGATACCCAGATCCACATCCAGCTCGAGCTCGGTGGCTGGGCGGAGCTCCAGGTCCCAGCCCGGTCGATCAAAACTGATTGTGGTGAATGGCACTATCGTCCAACTGCGAGTACGGATGACGATATTCAGCCGATTTCCAGTTTCATCCTGCCGCTGCTCGATCTGCTCTCCCCGTCCGGAGGCCAACCTGCCTTGCAGCAGATCAACTTGGTCCGGCTTTCCCGGGCTGAGTTGGAGATACCCGATCGCCGGATCCAGGACCAGGTCAACCTTATCGGTTCCAGCTCCTGAAATGGCCACCTGTTCGATCTCTGCGCTGGTACCGTTAGGTTCGCCAAGCAAGGTAATTCCGCCGCCGATGACCGCCAGCACGAGTATCAGGGCAATAACTGAACCCCAGGCCGATCGCTGTCCAAGGATCAGGTCAAGCCCGGCTGCGATCAGGAGCACGGGCCAGAAGCGCAGGATCACATCCCACACGCTCCATTGGATGATGTCCAGGTTGTTGAGCAGGAAAATCACGCCCAGGAAGATCAATAGAAGCGGGCCGAAGATGCCCGGTCGGGCTCTGTGTTCACGCATATCACTCACCTCGCAGGTAACGTATCAGCAGCACGCCCCCACCCAAGATCAAGAGCGCCGGCCATAGGATATTGAACCGCAACCAGGAAAACCAGGTCAGGTTCAGATTGTCGAGCAAGTACACGATCCCGACGACGACCAGCGCAACACCGACCAGCAAGCTCACCTGCCGGTTGCTGCCGCGCAGCCCTCCGGCCACTTCCTGGCCTAGTTCGTATGCCCGGCCGGAAATCTCCTTTGCGTTCTCGTGCACCGTACTTCCGAAATTGGAACCTGCCGTACCATGCGCGGGGAGCAGGATCCAGAGCACCATATAGATAAGAAACCCTGACCCTTCCCCAAAGGCCAGAAGCAGGAAGAAGATGCGGATGAAGGTCGGGTTAATACCCAGGTACTCCCCCAGGCCTCCACAGACACCGGCGATCATCCGGTTTGTCTGGCTGCGCACCAAGCGCGTTTCTGCCATAGATTATTCCTCACAGTGGGTGAAGCCCGTGCTGAGGTACCAACTACTCGGGGCGCGGGCGCAGGAAATTCGAAATCATAATCAGAACCCCGGCGACAATCAGCAGGCTTGGCCATACCCACCCGGCGAACAATTCCCGGCCGAAGAACGCGCCAAAGATGGCAAACATAACCAGGCTGACGAGGATCGTTCGGCCGCCGTCTTGCAGCCCTTGCCTGGCCTGACCGGACAGCACACCGTTCAAGATGACCCCAAACCCCACAAAACCTGGGATCAAAGCCCATACGTAGGACCAGCTTTCCCAATTCCCGGTCGCATTCTGCCAGAAGAGAATGCCGCCGATGCCCATGACAATCGAAGCTGGGACTGCCATCCCGGGAGCGCGGGAGAAAGCTCCCAGGAGGAGCATCAGCACCCCCGCTCCTATAATGAAGAGAGGCCAGTTCTGGCGCGCATCAAAAAGATCCTGCAGGCCTGGGAAAAACTGAACAACCAAGTAGATCACACCGATAAGAATGAGTAACAGACCAAAAGCAAGGCTCGAGCGGTTTCGTTGATCCATATTGTCCTCCAGGATTCTCTACGTGAAACGCGGTTTTAGGTCGCGGAGCGATCACACAACCTGATTGTACGAATGTTAATAGGTGTCGTGTGAACCCCCTGGAATCCGCTCTGCGGGGGAAACGATCCGTTATGCTTACACTTCGTCCTTGAAGAGCGGCAGATGGCCCAGTGCAATCACCCCTGGCCACGACTCTGGATCCCCCTCGGTGAAGATCGCCGCTTCCGCGACCACCTCGCCGCCTGCCTCACCGATTAAGGCACGCATCCCCTTGAGGGTTGAGCCAGTACTGATGACATCATCCACAAGGACGACCCGGCTTCCCTCGAGCAAATCCCGATCCTTTTCATCCAGGTAAAGAGTCTGGGGTTTCCCGGATGTGATCGAAACCGTCTCTGTCGTAAGCGTTTCACCCATGTACAGCTTAAACGACTTTCGCAGCACGATGTAGGGCTTGTTCCCCAGCTCAACCGAAAGCGCATGAATGAGCGGGATGCTCTTCGCCTCGGCGGTGACGAGCAGGTCATAATCGACCTCGGCCAATCGCGTGGCGAGGGCGCCAGCACAGGCCAACACCAATTCCGTGTCGCCGAGGATATTGAGTACAGCGATCCGCAGCCCGGGAGCGACCTTAAAGAGCGGCAGTTCGCGCGTCAAACCAGCGATTTCGACCCGGTGCGTCTCGCGCTTCGGCAGCATGCTTGCTCCTCTCGCTTGACAAGCTCGTTGGCTTGAATTACTATTTCGATAACCATCTAATTATTTCGACAAGTATCTAAATGGTAGATCCCGGAATACTCTCTTTTTTCAAGGCAATGGCCGATACCACTCGCCTGCGGCTGGTTGGGCTGCTCGCCGACCATACGTACACGGTCGAGCAGCTCGCAGCACTTCTCGATCTGCGGGCTTCGACTATCTCCCATCACCTGTCACGCCTGGCGCAGGTTGGGCTGGTCAGCGCCCAAGCCGACGGCTATTATAGCGTATACCGCCTTGAGGCAAACAATCTGGAAGCGTTTGCCAGGCGCCTACTCGAACCCGAGACCCTCACCCGCTTTGCAGATGGGGTCGACCGGGAAGCCTACGACCGCCGCGTGCTCGGTAACTTCATACGTGAGGATGGCAGTTTGCGTGAGATCCCAGCCCAGCGAAAGAAGCGCTCTGTCATCCTGCGCTATATCCTCAAGGCCTTTCAGAGCGAGAAGCGTTACAGCGAGGCGAAAGTCAACGAGATCCTCGCTCGCTTTCACGACGACACAGCGACACTACGCCGCGAATTGGTTGGTTTGGGCTGGCTAGCGCGCGAGGCTTCGATCTATTGGCGAGTCAAGGAGAGTGCGCGGCCCCGGGATCAATCAGGCACCTGGTCTGTCTGGTAGCGGCTCCTTGAAATTGTAGATGCCGTCCTGCACGGACCAAGTGCGTCCGCAGTTCGAGCACTGCAAGCCGGCCGGGACCTCATTCAGAGACGTCGACTGGCAGCTCGGACAGCGCCAGTGAAGTTTTTCGGCAGGTGGCTCAGGCTCGCCCGTCGCCCTGGCCCTGACAAAAACACTTGGCGTGAACTGCCAGAACTCCCCAGTCCATTGCACCATTGAATCGAGCGCGACCAGCAGTCCGGTCGGAAGCGTTCGTTTGAGCAACCCCAACCGCAGGTGTGAGACAGTCAACTGGCGCTCGACCTCGAACCCGGTTGAGACCAATTGGTCGCGCACAAACGCCGGGTGAAAGTCAAAATTTAACGGGGCAAATTCCACCGTATCGTACACAAACGGGTTCCATGCCTGGCGCCCGGTGATCCAGCGCAGGATCGCCTTCAGATTTCGTTTGTTGGCGAACTCGAGGATGAACGCCGCTCCCGGAGTGAGGCTCGCGCGGATCTGGTCCAGGGCGATCCCGGGATCGAGTAGGTGGTGCAGTGTACGGATCATCGTCGCCGCATCGAAGATTTTTTCAGCAAAGGGCATGCGGTACACATCGGCTGCGACATAGATGTAACGCTCATCCAGCCCGAGTCGGTCGCGCGCTTGTTCCAGCTGCGTGAGCGAGTAATCAAGCAGGACGATCTGCTCAAATCCTGCATAGCGGGAGGTGTTGCGGCCTGCTCCCGCACCAACTTCAAGCAGGCGCTTGCCCGCATCCGGCAGCAGGCGTTGCAGTGCAATTGCCTCCACCCGGTCCTCGTACGCCCGTCCTCCGAGTTCCCAGAAGCGTTCCTGGTAATCGGAACCTTCGTAATCACAAACCGGGATCGGATCGGCGTCACGCGCCATGGGTAAGCCCACCCTGCACCGGGCGCACGCTCTTCTGGCTACTCTTCAAAACGCGATTCCTCCAACTGGTGCCGCAGGTGATCCTGTTCGTCTTCGAGGACGACTTCACCCCTATGTGCATCCAGGCGGTAGCGTCCCTCGGCTGCCTCGAGCTGCGCCTGGCTGGCTCGGCGCACGAAGGCCCATTTCCCGCAGTGCGGACATCGCTCTAGCTTGCCAAGTAACAGGTTGGGAGCCAGGATCGATCGGCTGAACGGCATCGTACAGCGTCCGCAAACCGCACCCCCGGCGGCGCCGTAGGCGCCAAGAATAAACGACTTTCGCCGCCCACCGAGCGCCGGGACGATGCTGCTGACCACAACCAGGACCAACACTCCAATCATAATCGGTCCAGCCAGCTTTAAACCCTCTTGCCAGCTTGTTTCAGCGTTCACGAACTCTACTGTAAGATGTTCGGATTCAAGCCGGGTTCCACTCGCGGTCTCCGCAGTTACGAAGAGGGTATGCATCCCGATTGTGTAATCCCCGGTGCTGAAACCAATCCTGAATGGTGCGGTAGACGCGCTCCCCATCAGCTCCTCATCGATCCAGAAACTGACGTTCATCATGTCATCCGGACCGTGCGCGGTGGCTGAAAACCGGCCCTGGATCTGTCCGCCACCAGCATAACCGAAGCTTCGTTTCAACGAGAGCGTGAGTTGGGGATCCTGCACCTGAGCACTGGCAAACGTCGGCAGCAAAGAGCATCCCAGCAAGAGCAGTAGAGCACCAAATCGTCGCGCCTTCATCACCGACTCACTTCCAGCGCGTGAGGATCGCCTCACGTTGAAAAAGCTGCGTGGCAAACAAAAGCAACCCTGCATCGATCACAATCAAACCGATCGCCATCCAGATCATCACTTGTTGGTTAAGCAGGATAAAACCGCTGATCTGACCGAAAAATAACGCCAGCAGCGGCAGGATAACGAGCATCGACAACTGCTCGGCCACGCGCGGGTCGGTGGCGCGCGAGGAAACCATCACCGCCACACTAACCGCAGCCACCGCCATCAAGGGCCCATCCACGAAGACCGCCACCAACCACATCCCCGATCCGAGCTTCGCCGTCAGCGCCGCGCTGGTCGAGAGCAGGCGTACCCCGAACATGAACACCCCGAAGCCGAGCCAGGTGACGCCAATCCCGGGCAACGCAGCCGCCAGTGCCTTGCCGGTGAGCAGCTCGAGCGTGGTCACCGGTGTGGCTAGAACCGGCTCTAGTGTGCGGGTGGTCTTCTCGCCGACGATGCTGTAGGAGGCGAACGTAACCGGGATCGCAAGCGGCATGAGCATAAAGAGCAGCATGAATTGGCTCACAAGGAAGTACTGGCCGCAATCTCCGGCCTCCAGGCCCTCACACAGAGCCGTGAAATTGGCCGGCATATCGGCCGTCGTCAAACTGCTCAATTGATCGGCCGATCCCATCCCACCAAGCATGATCAGCGGCAGAGCGGTCAGGATCATGGGTAGAAAGGCCACCGTAAAGAGGACGAAACGATTCTTAAAGACCTCCGCCCATTCTTTTCGCATGATGACCCATGTTTTTCTCATCGGTTCCTGCCTTTATTGAAATCTTCCCGTTTGATCAAACGGACCTTGAACGCGATCACTGGATCAAACGCAGATATACATCTTCCAGAGTGCGCCGCAGTTCACCGACAAACTGGATCTCTGCTCCGGCCTCGACCAGCGCCCGCAAGAGCACCGGATTGTTCGTCTCCGGATCATCCAGCGAGACAACCAGTTTCCGGTCAATGACCTCCACCTTGCTGACAAAGGGGAATGCCTGCACCAACGGGGTCAATGCCGGGTCCGCACGCAGCAGGTGAAAGACGACGGTCCGCTCGTAGAGTTGGCCGCGCAGTGCGGCCGGTGTGTCCAACGCGAGCATCCGGCCATTGAAGACAGCGATCCGATCGCACAATCGGTCGGCCTCATCCAGGTTGTGCGTGCATAGGAAGATCGTGCGCCCCTCGACCTTCAACTCGGCGATGAATTCTCGCACCAGGCGGGCCATCTCCGGGTCGAGGCCACTGGTGGGCTCATCGAGGAAGAGCACCTGCGGCTCGTGAAGTAGCGCACGGGCGATGGCCAGCTTTTGGCGCATCCCTTTTGAAAAGGTGGCCGCCGGCTCGGCCCGCCGCTCCCATAACCCGAGCATGCGCAGGTAGCGCTCCACCTGGCCCGGTACATCTTCTACGTCATAGAGCTCGGCGAAGAAAGCCAGGTTGCGCTCTGCGCTCAACCGGTCATACAGCCCGGGCGATTCGGTCAGGATCCCAACATTTCGCCTAATTTGGGCATCCTGCTCGCCAAGCACATATCCACCAACTCTGGCCGATCCGGAAGTGGGCTTGATCAATGCTCCCAGCATGCGAATTGTGGTCGTTTTACCCGCACCATTTGGGCCTAGGAAGCCGAAGATCTCGCCCTGGCCCACCCTCAGGGTCAGATCCTCAACGGCGCTGACTTCGCCGAAACGCTTGCTTAAATGCTCGGTCTGGATCATTTCGACAACCTCGGTTTTCACACGACATGATGCGGATTTTAATTGATCGCCCGGCCTATAGATAGCGCGACTCGTCTAGCTGCTGTGTGTCAGGCACAGCCTCCGGCACAAGTCGCCGGGGCAAATCGGGGGGTTGGCCGGGGGGAGGGCGCTCAGGTTCGGGCAGGAGCCGACGTAGGCGGCGGACCCCGTACAGGCCCAATAGACCCAGCCCCAGCAGGACCGCCTCTGTGGCATATACACCCCCCCGAGGCAGGATTAACAGCGCGCTGGCGTTGAGCAAAGCATGGAAAACGATAGCCATGAGTAAAAAGGCGGGGCGGCCCCGAACAACGGCGACCATCACCAGCATGCTCGCCAGCAAATGGAACATGATCGCCGACACACGCTCCAGCGCACCCATCAGGACGGCTGCGGCCGGTGTGCTCCAGTAGGCATCCAGCTGAGCCTGCGCCAGCGCCACCAGCTCGGGCGGGACCACCTGCGCCAGATCTGCGCCGCGCAGTGCCAGCGCCTGGAGCAGCGCATACAGCACCACACCACCCAGGATGATCGCCTCCAGCCCGCCATGGCCGGCGCCGAACATCAGCGCCGTATCGTAACCGCGGTCGGCTGGCTTCATGTGCCGCATGGCGACGTAGCGCGCCA
The DNA here is from genome assembly GCA_034430615.1 of Anaerolineales bacterium. GTDB lineage: Bacteria > Chloroflexota > Anaerolineae > Anaerolineales > E44-bin32 > E44-bin32. Next base: position 28,966 of record DAOUEJ010000072.1, read on the forward strand.
GTTCTTCGAACACGCCGGCCGATAAACCAAGCGCCAGCGCACCCCCGATCCCGGTCAGGACACCCGGGTTTCGATCAGGCCCGAGCGCTGGCACCAGCAGGAACTGGTTGAAGGGGATGTGCAGCACCTGTGAGGCGAAGAAGGCAAGCGCCCCCAAGCCGAAAATCCCCCAGCTAAGCCCCCGGCGGCGCGCCAGCCATACACCCAGCGCCAGCGGGAGCACGATCATCAACAAACCATCGACGAAATATACAAATGTCAGCATAGCACCCTCACAACCAAAAACCCGCTATGAATGGACAGGGGCCAGCCCGCCCCGCGAGCCAGCCCCCATAGTCTATGTTTCACGTGAAACAATCCTTTTCACCCCCAGTTCAACGACCAATCTGTACTGCTCCTGCTGCGGCGCCCCGATCCCTCGCCGGAACTGGAGAACACAACCCACATACGGTTGCTGTTTGGCTGGTGGCAGAAGCTGTGCAGGCGCCAACCCTGTCCGGCGTATTCATTCAGGAGATATTCGAACTCATCGGGTTTCGCACCCCGCAGCCCACCGCCCAACACTTCCACCCGGTAGACAAGGTTGCCGGCCATCTAGCCCCCCTCCGATCCATCCCGATCTTGCGTCGAGAGGGTGTTTGCTGCCAGGGAGGTCATCCCGGTCAGGCCACCGAGGTTCATCGTATCAACCGCACTGGATGGCACGATCACCAGTGCACCTTTTTCTTTCAAACCCTCGAAGAGCATGTTCATCGCCCGCAGGTGCAGGGCGGTGGGGTTGTCCCGGTACGCAAGCGAGGCTTCGGCGAAGGAATGTGCGATCTGCATCTCCGATTCGCCCAGGATGACCCGGGCTTGCCGCTCGCGTTCGGCCTGGGCCTGGCGGCTCATCGTGTCTTCGAGATCCTGCGGTATTACGACGTCGCGAATCTCGACCGACTGCACCGTGATGCCCCAGGGTGTGGTCCGTTCGTCGATGATCTTCTGCAGGTCATGGTCCATCCGCGCCCGCCCCACCAGGATGCTGGCCAGGTCCATCTGGCCAATCACTTCCCGCAGCGCTGTCTGCGCAGCCCAGGCGATGGCAACGCGGTAATCCTCTACCTCGAGCGCGGCTTTCTCGGCATCCCAAACCAGCCAGAACAGCACCGCGTCCACATCCACCGGCACAGTATCGCTCGTGAGGGTCTTCTCGGCGCTGAAGGGAGTCACCATGACCCGGTGATCGATCCAGATCGGGATGCGATCGACGACCGGCACGACGGTGAAGATGCCCGGCCCGCGCAACCCGGTAAAGCGTCCGAGACGCAGCACGATCGCTTTCTCCCATTGATCGGCAACCTTCAACGCAAAGAGCAGGTACACGCCAAGCAGATTGATCACGATCGCGGTCGCCACCACCCAGGTGGTGGGAACGTCGAGTGCAATAAGCCTGAAGGTAACCGCGATTGAGAGCAGTAGCAGAAGCAACCACTGCGCGAAGGCGATCCCTGGTATGCGTACGCCTGCCGGAGTTGTAATCCGCATGGCTAGATCAAGCTTGGAAGAAAATGTACGGTTTCTCATGATCGGATATCCTCTTCATCGAACCCGGCCGGGGCGGGTTCGGCTACTCATCTGCGGTGGTTGGATGGCCTTCCTCAAGCCAGGCCTTGATCATCTCCGCTGTGCTTTCCTGCACATCCCGCGGGTTGAAGCCCATCCGGCTGGCTTCATCCAGGAAGGAAGCTGTCAGACCCGCCAGCGCTGTGCGCCGCAGGCGCTCAGCCTGCTCAGGAGGCGGCGGGTCAAGCACGTAGGTGCCGCGCCCCTGCTGGGTCGATATCACGCCGGCCTCATCCAGGATGCGGTAGGCCCGGGCAACAGTGTTGAAATTGACCCGCAGCTCGGCCGCCAGTTGGCGGACCGTGGGGAGCTGGCCCTCGGGCTCAAGCACACCGGTCGCAATGAGATGCTTTATGCGCTCAACCAACTGCACATAGATCGGCGTGTGGCTGCGAAAATCAAGTTCAGAAAACATCATGATTGTAACAATTGTCCCATTGTATCTTTGTATTATTGTATAAATTGTATACCTATGGCCGTTCTTTGTCAAGTTATAAGCTCGTGGGAGACGAGCGTCCCTTCGAGCACTTTCCATGCGTGGTAGAATCGGGATAAGCGGGGCAGATTCTGCCCTATGGAGGTTGACATGTCGAAGGAAGTTGGGACTTTCAAGGTCAAAAAAGGCCTGGCCCAGATGCTCAAGGGCGGCGTGATCATGGATGTTGTTACTGCCGAGCACGCGCGCATCGCCGAAGAGGCAGGTGCGGTAGCAGTAATGGCCCTCGAACGCGTTCCGGCCGATATCCGCGCCCACGGCGGCGTGGCCCGTATGAGCGATCCGCAGTTGATTGAAGAAATCATGCAGGCGGTCACCATCCCGGTCATGGCGAAATGCCGCATTGGGCATTTCGTGGAAGCTCAGATTCTGGAAGCCCTTGGCGTCGACTACATCGACGAGTCGGAAGTCCTGACCCCCGCCGATGAGCACAACCACATCAACAAGCATGATTTCAAGGTGCCTTTTGTGTGCGGCTGCCGCAACCTGGGCGAGGCGCTCAGGCGCATCGGTGAAGGCGCAGCAATGATCCGCACCAAAGGTGAGGCCGGCACGGGCGATGTGGTTGAGGCTGTGCGCCATGCCCGCTCCGTCCTGGGCGCCGTGCGCAAACTCGAAACGATGCCCGAAGATGAGTTGATGGCTTTCTCTAAGGAGATCGGCGCCCCCTACGAACTGGTCAAGGAGACGCGTGAACTGGGCTGCCTGCCGGTCGTAAACTTCGCTGCCGGCGGCATCGCTACGCCAGCCGACGCCGCGTTGATGATGCAGCTCGGGGTGGATGGAGTCTTCGTCGGCTCAGGGATCTTCAAGTCAGGTGACCCTGCCCAGCGCGGCAAGGCGATCGTCGAAGCCGTGACGCACTACAATGACCCGGCCATCCTGGCCGAGATCAGCAAGGGTCTGGGCGAAGCCATGGTCGGCATCGCGGTGACCGACCTGCCGGAGGCGGAGCGTCTGGCTGCTCGCGGCTGGTGACGCCGACCGATGAAGGAGTCCATGCCGGATCCACGCAGCAAGATGAGGCGGCAGGACCGGGCGGTGATCAACCCGTCCGAACTGCGTGTGCTGCTGGAGCGCAGCCAGTTTGGCACCCTGGCCACCTCGCTCGACTCCCAACCCTACCAGAACATCAACCTTTTCTGGTTTGACGCCGAACACGAGCGCATCTACTTCCACACTGCTCTTGAAGGCCGTACCCGGACCAATATCGAGGCCAACCCGCATGTATGTTTCAGCGTGGCCGAGATGGGCCGCCTGCTCCCCGCCGATACCGCGCTCGAGTTCAGCGTCGAATACGCCAGCGTGATCACTTTCGGGCAGGCTCGCATCGTCGAGGATGAGCAGGAAGCGCACAGCGGGCTGCAAGGCCTGCTGGACAAGTATTTCCCGGACCTAAAGCCGGGCGTACACTACCGGCCAATCATGGACGATGAACTCAAGCAAACGGCGGTGTACGCCATCGACATCGAAAGCATGAGCGGGAAACGCAAGGCGGTCGCGCCATGAAGGTGGGCGTCCTAGCGCTGCAAGGCGACTTTCACGAGCACCGCACCCTCCTTGACCAGTTGGGGGTGGAGAGCAGCGAAGTCAGGCTTCCGGCCCAGCTCGGCGGGCTTGATGCTCTGATCATCCCCGGCGGCGAATCGACAACGATCGGCAAGCTGGCCCAGGAGTACGCATTGATCGAGCCGCTGCGCAGGTTCGGGAACATACATCCAATCTGGGGAACCTGCGCTGGCGCGATTTTCCTCTCGCGCGGCACCCAGCGGGAACAGCCGCTGCTTGGGTTGATGGACATCACGGTGGAACGCAATGCATTTGGCCGACAAATCGCCAGCTTCGAGGCCGACTTGGACGTGCCGGTCCTTCCAGAACCGGGACGCCCCTTCCCGGCCGTCTTTATTCGCGCTCCCTTGATTGAGCGGGTTGGCGAGGATGTAGAAGTAATCGCCCGGGTTGACCCCAGCGATCAACAGGATTCGGGCAGGATCGTTGCAGCCAGAGAAGGGCATTTCCTGGCGACCAGCTTCCATCCCGAATTAACTAAGGACATTCGCTTTCACCAATATTTTCTTGGATTCGTGAACGGTTGAATAATGGTTGTCCGACCCTTTGATTGGCGCGATCTCGTATTGCTGCACCGTACGCGTCATCGCGGCGTTTGTCTCGACTCGCGCCTGGCGCTTACCAGCGGCCCGCAGGCAATCCAGAACGCGCTAGCGGATGCTTTCATCCCGGGCAACCGGGCCGCGCTGACGCTCGTCATGCGCTCCTCCAACCCTGGCGAACAATCCGCAATCGGGCAGCTGCTCATCAGCGATGATCGGCAGCAAGCCCAGATTGCGTACATCAGCCCTTCTGACGCGCTCGATGATCTGGCTGGGCTCCAACTTCTTGATGGCCTGGCGCGCGCCGCGGGCGAGCGTGGGGTGCAGATGCTCGTGGCGGAGGTCGGTGAGTCGGATGCCCATTTCGAGGCATTGCGCAAAGCCGGGTTCGCGATCTTCGCCCGCCAGCGATTGTGGCGCTTGGATCAGAGCCTCGGAACAAAACCTCCCGGGCGTGAAGAATACTGGCGGCCTGTCACAGCCAACGACCGGATCTCCATCCATGGTCTCTACATGAACCTTGTCCCCGCACTGGTTCAGCAGGTAGAACGGCCTCCGACCGAGAATCGTCTCGGTTTGATGTACTGTGAGGAAGGCGAAGCGCTTGGGTATTTGGATGTGCAGCGCGGCCCGAATGGGATCTGGGTCCAACCGTACTTCCATCCGGCGGCCGCGCTGAGTGACGAATTAATGGCCGACTTCATCCACTCCTTGATGGGAGCGGGCAGCAACCCGCTCTATGTCTGCGTTCGCTCATACCAGGGTGGACTCGGTGGTCCACTCGAGCGGCTCGGGCTGCAGCCATACGCGGATCAAGCCGTGATGGTAAAGCGCCTTGCGGCCCGCATTCCCCGGGCTGTGGAGCAGGTCCTCCCGGCTATGGATGGCACCCAGGCCGAACCGACGGCGCCGTTTGCGTCGATCGAACACCATAACCCATACTCAAAGACATCATCACTATGACCCAACAAAAGGTAACCGACAATTTAGATGTGTTCATGGCGATCCTGCCGTCTAAAATTCGCGAGCCCCTGGCCGAGGTCAATCGTCCCGAGGATTTGCTGGAGGTAATCCTCGACCTGGGTCGCGTGCCAACGGCGCGCTACACCGATGGAGAGATTGCCCTCTCCCAGGTCGAGGTTGACGCCCAGGACCTGGAGTTCGTCGTGTCACGCATCGGTGAGTTTGACGCCGATAACCGGGCCGGGATGGAACGCACGCTGCACCGCATCGCTGCCATCCGCAACCGGCACGAGGACATCGTGGGTCTGACCTGCCGTGTGGGACGCGCCGTCTTCGGTACGATTGAGATCATCGAGGATCTCATCACCGGTGGAAGCAGCATCCTGCTCCTGGGCCGGCCGGGGGTCGGCAAGACGACCATGCTGCGCGAAGCGGCCCGCATCCTGGCCGAGGGCAAGCGGGTCGTGATCGTGGATACCTCGAACGAGATCGCCGGTGATGGTGATGTGCCTCATCCGGCCATCGGTCGGGCGCGCCGCATGCAGGTCCGCGTCCCGAATCTCCAGCACGAGGTGATGATCGAGGCAGTGGAAAACCACAACCCCGAAGTGATCGTCATCGACGAAATCGGGCGTGAACTGGAGGCTGCCGCAGCGCGCACGATTGCCGAGCGCGGCGTGCAGTTGATTGGCACAGCCCACGGTAACTCGCTCGAGAACCTGCTGCTTAACCCAACACTATCCGACCTGATCGGCGGGATCGAATCCGTTACGCTATCCGACGAGGAAGCCCGGCGGCGGGGCACACAGAAGACCGTGCTCGAGCGCCGCGCTGCGCCCACCTTCGACGTGCTGATCGAGATCCAGGACCGCGAGCGTCTGGCTATTCACAAGGACGTGTCGGCCGCCGTGGATGGAATGCTGCGTGGCCAGCCCGTATTGCCCGAACTGCGCTACCGGGACAATGAAGGCCAAGTCAAGGTCGAGGCCTCCACTTCGCCGGGACGCACAGCGGCCAGCGGTGCATCAGGCTACCGCCGACAAGCCGCACTGCCCACGGCCGCCCGTGATGAAAATGGCGATCTTCCCTTCTCGCCCACACCACCACATATGCCGGGCACGCCGCTGACGCCGATCCGCATCTACCCCTATGGGGTCGCCCGCAACCGCCTGCGACAGGCATCAAAACGACTGCGCGTTCCGGCCAACCTGGTCGACACGATCGCAGAGGCCGAGGTTCTCGTTACGCTGCGATCGTACTACCGCAAACGCCAGCGTGCGATCAAGGACGCCGAAAACCGGCGCATGCCGGTCTACGTGTTGCGCGCCAATACCGTCAACCAGATGGAAGGCTTTCTGAGCGAACTCTTTAATCTGGAGGCGGTCGCCAGTGGCGATCTGGCCATGGATCGCGGTCTGGATGAGGCCCAGCAGGCAATCCAGGACGTGCTTGACGGCGCACACTCCATCGACCTGACCCCCGCTTCGTCCTATGTGCGGCGGCTGCAGCACCAGATGGCACGCCAGGCGAACTTGATCTCGCACTCCTACGGCAAGGAACCACGGCGCCGGGTGAGGATATTCCGCAGTTGAAAGCCTTTATAACACTTGAGGGCCCCGAAGGCGGAGGCAAGACGCTGCAGGCCAGACTCCTGGCGAACTACCTCCAGTCGCTCGGCCACCAGGTTGTCCTCTCACGCGAGCCAGGCGGCACCGCGATCGGCGATCAAATCCGCAAAGTCCTCACGCTGCTCGATAACACCGCCATGAATGCGTGCACCGAGTTTCTGCTCTTCTCCGCCTCGCGTGCCCAGTTGGTCAATGAACTAATTCGACCACAGCTCGAAGCGGACAAGATCGTAATTTGCGATCGATTCTACGACTCGTCGCTAGCCTACCAGGGTTTCGGACAGGGGCTTGATCTTGACATGCTGCGCCAGGTTACGGAATTTGCCACGGGCGGGTTGGTGCCTGACCTGACGCTACTGCTCGACCTCGACGTCGAGCATGGCCTACGCCGGCGTGAGTCCGGCGGGAATTGGAACCGGCTCGATGCCTACAACGTGGCATTCCACCGGCGTGTGCGAGAGGGCTACATGAAGCTGGCAAAGCAGGAGGCGGATCGCTGGGTCGTAATCGACGCCAGCCTTGAAGTGGGTGCCGTTGAAATCGCCATTCGCCAGGCGACGGATTGCTTTATGCAGCGTCAGGCCTGATTCAACCAAACCGACGGGCCTGCATCCAAAACACAAGGCGGGGCTTACAAATCACCATGATTACACTGCTATGCTACGGCGATTCAAACACCTGGGGTTCGACGCCCGGAACGGGTGAGCGCTATGCTCGCGACGTGCGCTGGCCGTGTGTGCTGCAGATTGAACTCGGCTCCGAATTTCTCGTCATCGAAGAGGGCTTGAGCGGTCGTACAACGGTCTGGGACGACCCGATCGAGGGTCACAAGAACGGACGCACCTACCTCTTACCCTGCCTGCAATCCCACCAACCGCTCGACCTGGTGATCCTGATGCTGGGGACGAATGATCTTAAGCTTCGATTTTCGGTCTCAGCCAGGGATATCGCCAAAGGGATTGGTGTGCTGCTGAAGGACATTCAACACAGCGGCGCCGGCTTGAACGGCACCGCTCCCCCGGTCCTATTGATCGCACCGCCGCCGCTGAAGCCGCTGACGGATAATGCCGAATCCTTTGAGGGCGGCGAGGGGAAATCAACACACCTGGATGATTACTTCGCCGCGGTTGCTGTGGAGTGGGGCGCGGACTTCTTGAATGCTGGCTAGGTGATCGAGTCAAGCGCCATCGACGGCCTGCACTTTGAGCCCGAAGCGCATCGTAAACTGGCCCTCGATATTGCCCGCATGATTCCCAATCGTTTTCAGATCCCGGCCTGAAGCTGCAATGGTCGACCCTTTAGAAGTCGTCGCTTGCCCCCAGGTCTGGCATCGTAGCTTCAATCTCTTCCGGGCTTTCACCTGATTCGAGCCGATCTACGACTTCATTGAATTCAGCGGGTAGTTCTTCTCCCAATTCCGAGCCCATCTGACGCATCATGCGCGCCATCGAGCGCGGATCGTTTTCATCCACATCGCCCCAGGCGGACGGATCGCCCAGCGTATCGAGCCTGGACCCTTCCGAGCGCGCGACCCGTACCCGCTGCAGTATGCGGGATAGTTCCTCGCTGCCGCAGGATGGACAGTGAACGGCTTCTTCCCCATAGGCCGCGTAGGTTTGATAGATCGATACCCGCTTGCCGCATGCCCGGCAGCGGTAGTCATACATTGGCATGGTTCCCTCCGCTAAATAGATTATACTGACCCGACCCGCAGGCATCAACGCAATGCAAGAAGACCTCATCGAACGCCAGCAACGACCTCTCCTGATTGTCATCTCCGGACCTTCAGGCGTGGGCAAGGATACTGTCCTGCAGCGCATGAAGGAGCGTGGGATGCCGATGCATTTCGTCGTCACCGCCACGACGCGTCCGCAGCGCGAGGGCGAAGTGCAAGGGGTGGACTATTACTTCGTCAGCCGCGAGCAATTCGCAGAGATGATTGAGAACCACGACTTGCTCGAATATGCCATCGTATACGATGACTACAAGGGAATCCCGAAGTCGCACGTGCGTGAGGCCTTCCAGAGCGGGACGGACGTGGTCATGCGCCTCGACGTGCAGGGCGCAGAGACGATCCGCAAGCTCTACCCGCAAGCCCTGTTGATCTTCCTCTCAACCCGCAACGAGGAGGAGCTTGTGCGGCGCCTGGAAGCCCGCAAGACGGAAACCGCAGAAAATCTCAAGCTGCGCATCGCCACCGCCCGGCAGGAACTGCGCCGGGTGGAAATGTTCGACTACTACGTGATCAACGCCGACAACCAACTGGACACGACAGTAGACACAATTGTAGCCATCGTCCGGGCCGAGCATCACCGCAGCGACCCGCGCCAGGTCGAGCTTTGAGCGCGAGCGCTGATCTTCCGCCCCAGGGGCAGCCCGCACCCCACTCCCGGACTTTGAGCGCCAACATTGGACGCTTCCGGGGAAGCTTTGGCCTGATCGGGTTCACCGTGCTGGTCTTTGCTGCCCAGTGGCTGAGTCTCACGTTGACCGGCTCGGATTTGCTGCTGGAGTGGGGCGCAAAATCACGTCCGGAGATGGCGGCCGGCCAGGTCTGGCGCTTCGTGACGCCGATCTTTCTGCACGTCAGCTTGCTCCACCTGCTGGTAAATATGTACTCGCTGTATGCCATCGGACCGGCCGTCGAGCGTTTCTTTGGCACACCTCGCTTCATAGCGCTATACCTTTTGAGCGGGATCTCGGGCGTGCTTTTCAGCCTGGCGTTCAGCCCGTTCCCCTCGGCCGGCGCCTCCGGCTCGATCTTCGGCCTGCTCGGAGCCCTGGCGGCTTTCCTGTATCTGCACCGCACCCTGTTCGGACGCTTTGGACGACTGCAGTTGCGTCAATTGATCGTGGTCGCAGTCCTGAACTTGGCACTGGGTTTGATGCCCGGGATCGACAACTGGGGCCACGTTGGTGGGCTCGTGGCCGGCGTGGTGCTTGCCTGGTCGATCGGCCCCATATTTCGTGTCGTCTGGCTGGCGCCCGAGCAGGGTCAGCTTGTTGATCAGCGTCCGTGGCGCGATGTACGTGCCAGCACGCTCGTGGCGGCTGGCGCGCTTTCCGGTTTGGCGCTTGTGGCTCTCTTTCTCCCTGCGCCATAGGAGCACTTGCCGCCTGTGGCAGGGAAGAATAATTGACACCCTCTCCGCGCGCCACTTATAATCGCTCAACTCACTGCAAGGAGTCCTACTCCATCTATGTCCAAGAACGAACCCGAGCTTTTCGACATTACCTTTATCGGTGCCGGCCCTACAGGCCTGTTCGGAGCCTTTTATGCTGGACTGCGTGAACTGAAGGTTAAGATCATCGAAGCCCTGCCTCAGCCAGGCGGGCAGTTGATTACGTTATACCCGGAGAAGATAATCTACGACACACCCGGCTTCCCGGAAGTGCCCTCCAAACAGCTTGTCCGCAACCTTGTCGAACAGACCGCACGCTGGAATCCAACCATGGCGTTCGGGGAGCGGGCGCTGCATCTCGTCCAGGAACCGCTGCCCGGCGGAGAGCCGGGCGAAAGTTGTTGGGTGGTCGAAACGGACAAGGGGTGTCACTTCACACGCACACTGGTGATCGCGGCCGGCATCGGCGCGTTTGAGCCAACAAAACTTAAGAACGAAAGCATTGATGCCTTCGAGGGCAAGGGCGTCGAATACATGGTGGAAGATCTTGAAACGTACCGCGATCAACGTGTGCTGATCATTGGCGGTGGCGACAGCGCAGTTGACTGGGCGCTGGCGCTGGCCCCGATCGCCGAGCATGTCACGCTCATCCATCGCCGTGAAGGTTTCCGGGCCCACGACACCTCGGTCAACGCATTGATGGAGTCAGACGTCGACGTCCGTATCTTCTATGAACTGCTTGAGCTTCAGGGCGAAGGGAAACTCGAACGAGCGGTCATCTTTGATAACCGCACGGACGAGGAGATGACAATCGATGTCGATAAGACCCTGCTTGCCCTGGGCTTCAAGGCCGATCTCGGACCAATGCGTGAGTGGAACCTGGAAACGATCGGGCGCCGCTACATCCAGGTCAACAACAAAATGGAGACAAACCTGCCTGGCGTGTACGCCGCCGGAGATGTCGC
>DAOUEJ010000073.1:0-4228 GCA_034430615.1 Anaerolineales bacterium
CGCACTCCGGCAGGGGCAATCCAGCACAGCAATGTGATCTGGATTTTCAAGGATCAAGGAGCGCGCCTTTGGGTATGGGATGATCTGCTCCAGGTCTGGCACATTCAAGTTCTCTTTTACCATGACCAGGCGGCGCGCAGCCTCAGTCGGCATGACCTTCCCATGGTAGCTGTCTGCGACGCTGCCCTTCGGACGGCCATCGGTAGGTCTCATGAGCCCCAACCGCTGAAGACGGCTCACGAGTCCCCGGTAGGCCTTCGCCAACGGATGCTCGCCAAGCCCAATACTGATATAAAGATAAGGCCAGCGGGCATAGAAATACCCGTGCAGAAAATCGCAGAAGCTATACCCGGGTGTATTTCGGGCTTCCTTTTGGAATCGCCAGGTCGAGCCTCGTTTAGGGAGGTCTGACCGGGCTCCCGAAAGGCTTGCCCTTAACCCTTGATCTTTCATTTGATCCCGGTTCATGCTACCACCAGCATATGACGTGCCCATGATGAGCAGGCAGTGCACAGTTGCACGAGCTCAAGGGGTCAGAGATCATAACATATACTTTCTACCCTCTATCCCGTACTCTACAAACGAGCCTGATGGAAGCTTTAAGGTGGCTACACGCAAATATTTACCGCTTTCGGCGCAACGAGTAGCACCGGCGACACATTGCACAAATCGGCCCCCGAGATACAATTGCTTCAATGGTATGAAGGCCAGATCTGATTATGCGTAACTGTCCACACTGCCATAAAGAAATCCAGGACGAAGCCTCGTTCTGCCGTTTCTGCCGACGCGACGTCGATCCACCTCTGTGGCTCACAAGCCTGCAGAAATGCCCGTTCTGCGCAGAATGGGTTGAACGCGGCATCGACCGCTGTCCGCTTTGTGGGAAGGACCTCAGCACTTCAAAACCGTTCAGCATTCCAACTGAGGAAGCCGAGGAAGCCTCCGACTTGCTCTCGCGTTTACGCAAGAGCACTTTTAAATTGGAAGATGAAGCCCAGACGGATGACGAGAATGAGGGCTATTCGGAGTTCGAAGAGGATGAACCTGTTGAAGAGCCTGACACGTCCACCCCTTCCTGGTTCCAGCGCATGCGCAAGCCCCCTGAACCACAGGATTCAGATGCAGAAGAAGGCCTGGGTGTTCTGCGCGGCCGGCGTATCGATCTGCGGGATGGATTAGAGTACGAGCCAGAATCGGAGGCAAGGACACCCATTGATCTGGAAGCAGTCGCCGTTCAAAGAGACTGGAGGGAGCTGGGTGGGAAGATCGTGCGCTGGGTGTTAATCGCTGTGATCGCGTCGTTGTTCGTCATCGTCGCTGTCCTCGGGTACGATCGCATAAATTCCTCCGCCAGCGAAACACCTGAAGCAACAAAAACCATCCGCCCGAGCGCATCCCCCGAGCGAACTCAGGATGCGATCGCATCCCCGGCACCAACGTACAACGGCACGCCGGGTGTGCTTCTGCCCGTTACGCCAAGCGGGCCAGAATGCATTTCGTGGGATGAGATCACGTTGAAGATGGTCGGTGAGACCGTTTGTGTGTATGGAGAACTCAGGCGTTGGTTCCAGGTCACGGATATTCCTTATGTAGCCATCTTCAGCGAGGACCCCGGAACATTCGCCTTCGTCGACCGTGAGCAAACCTATCCGCAGTTCAGACCTGGAACATGCATTACCGCTCAGGGCGTGATTGAGGACATGCGCTCGACACGACCCTTTATTGATGTACTTCAGAATTTGCGGGAATGTGTCCCATCACCTTGATCACCACCGGTGCTGCTCAACCCCGATTTTTCGCGCCACCTCACCGTCTACAATTTGGCCGCAAACCCTAACCTGGTTTCCCCTCGTCCGGGGGGTCTTCTTTGCCATTGAGAAACCGTTTGTACACTTCCAGGCGGCGCGCCTCCTCGTTGGAGCTCGCAATTCCCCTCGCGCGACGGGAGGAACCCTTCACCCGCTGATTTTGCCGATCGGCGAATTCGTCAAGCCAGCCCAGGCCGCGTATTACGAAAAACAGGACTCCAGCAATAAGAACAACGTATGGCAGCATCCCGCGCAACCTCCTTTACCATTCCAACTATCCGCTTGCACGTTCAGACTTCGATTTCATCAAGTGAGGCGACCACCCGGCCTGGGCAGTAGGGGAAGCGATTGATGCTTTCTCCGGTAGCAACTCCGGTAAGGACCAGAATTGTGTCCAGACCACTCTCGATCCCGGCAACAATATCTGTCTCCATCCGGTCACCGATCATCACCGTCTCTTCCGAATGTGCTCCGAGGTAGTTCAACGCAGCCCGCATCATGAACGGATTGGGCTTGCCGACATACAGCGGGGCGACGTTGGTCGCCCGCTCGATGAGTGCTGCCAGCGCGCCAGTCGCAGGCACAAGTCCGGAATCAGAGGGCCCCGTGGGATCAGGATTGGTCGCAATGAAGCGGGCGCCCTTTGCGATCAACTGGACGGCCTTTGTGATCAGCACCATGTCATAGCTGACGGTCTCGCCCAGGACTACGTAATCGGGCTCAAGATCAGAGATAACGTAGCCAACGGCGTATATCGCATCGGTCAAACCGCTCTCTCCGATTACAAATGCCTTGCCCCGTGGGAGTTGTGCATCCAAAAAACTTGCGGTTGCCATGGCGGAAGTGAATATTCGCTCGGACGGGATATCCAAACCTATGGTTTTCAACCTGTGTACAAGATCGCGTGCTGTGTATATTGAGTTGTTTGTCAGCACCAGATATGCGAGCTTTTTTTCCTGGATACGCCGGATGAAGTCTGCGGCACCAGGGATCAGAGATCGCCCGCTGACAAGCACCCCGTCCATATCGATTAGGTAGGTATTCGTCGCTCTTTCGCCCATCGCTTCCCTTCATTCAAACAAAATATTCAGAGCATCCATCCAGCACAGATGATCAAGCTAAGCGTGGCACAAGTGTACTGTAAAGCTCGAGGATCTGGTCCGTAATCAGTCTCCAATCAAACGTCCGGGCATATACGCTTGCCTGATGACCGAGCTTCTGCCTTAATTCCCGGTTCTGCAGGAGCTGACCCATGCGCTCGACCAGCGCATCCGGGTTGCCAGCTGGAACATGGAAGCCGGTCTCTCCATCCCTAATGAGGAAGGCCAAACCGCCTGTTTCGGAGGCGACCACCGGGGTCCCGCACGCCATCGCCTCCAGGGCAACCATCCCAAAAGATTCATACTCCGAGGGTACTACGACAACGTCCGCGGCTGAATAGTAATACGGAAGTGAGTCCTGGTTGCGTTTACCCAGGAAGCGGACTTTCTGGCCCAGATCGCGAACAATGGGCAGCGCCCTCAAGCGTGCCATCTCGGCATCCATCGTCTTGGGAGGAACGTCCGCATCGCCTCCGATCAAGGCCAGACAGGCCGAATCGTCCTCCAATAATGACTGGGAAAGGAGCATCCCGAATGCGTCGAGCAGAATTTCGATCCCTTTTAGCGATTCCATCCGGCCGACAAAGAGCACCATCTTCCGATCAAGCGGAATACCGATATAAGCCCTGGCTTCGTCCTTAGCGATCGGGTAAAAGCGTGAGGTATCGACCCCGGGTGGAATGACGACAACATTCTCCAACCCCGAATGATACAGCCATTGAAACTGCGCAATCTCGGCCTGGGTCGAAGCCACAATCCGATCGGCTTCATGCAGCAAGCGAGTTTCAGCCTGGACACGTTCATCCGGTTCTGCGGTGTCCCCCGGTCGAGCAACCCTGTTCTTCATAAGGGCCAATGTGTGAAACATCTGGATCAGGGGGAGGTTCCATGTCTCTCGAAGCTGCAATGCTGCCAGCCCGGATAGCCAGTAATGGGCATGGATGAGCTCATAGGTCAATTCTTTCGACTCGGAGAACTCACGCACACCCTTCACAAATTCTGGTAGGTGCGCCACCAGCGATGCTTTCTCAACTGGATGCTCGGGGCCAGCCGGGATATGCACGATGCGGTTGCCAAACCCCAGATCGTGGAGCACATACGGAACGTGCTCGTCTTGTGAGCGGGTAAATATATCGACGCCGACCCCGCGCCGTCCCAATTCACGCGTCAGATCTCGAACGTAGACGTTCATTCCGCCGGTGTCCTTGCCCCCCAGCGTGGCAAGCGGGCAGGTGTGGAAAGAAATCATAGCAATCCGCATGATTTGATTATCACCGCGCACGGGCGTATTGCCAAGCTCGAACGCAGACTGGTATAATC
>DAOUEJ010000074.1:0-41416 GCA_034430615.1 Anaerolineales bacterium
TTTCCTTGCACTTTACCAACCGAATAGGTAGCTGGTTGTTGCAACGAATCTCTTGCAACGTAAAACCTTGCGAGTAACGAAGTGCTGACTGTTGCCGCACGTGGACTAAAGGCCCGGCGGTAAACGGGTCAAGCCGATAGTCAACATTGCTTTTTGGGCCCGGATAGGGCCTTAGGGCGCTAACGTAGATGGTTGCATCATGCGTAGCCCTAGAAGCTCCCCCGTTTAAGCGGGGAGAGTGTGTCACCAGTAGTCACCCCAGGCCGCATCCCGAAGAGCAAACTCAACTCACCCGGCAGTGATTTCGCCCGGCCGTGATGTTTCACGAATCCTCACTTCACGAGATTCGATATGCTTCCATCAAGGGGGTGGTCGATGTCGGAGCGCTGTTCCCGGATCCATTCGATCAGAGGCTGCCGGTATAAGATCTGCGTGTCGTAGCCATCCGGGTCGAGATTGTAAAAGGGAAAGTTCTCCGTATACATGAAGTTATTTATTAATACAGTGTAGGTCTCATTCGAGACCACGGGCGCTCCTGTTTTACTGAGCAGCCATCTGCCGCTTTGTTGGATCATTCCCCCGACCGCCAGATTGTCTCCTGTCGCGGCGAAGACATTTTTAATTTCTTGGCCGGTTAGCTCTATTCGGACGACTGTGTTATCGAAGGGGAGAATGCTGATCACGTCGCTTACCGTGATTTCTCCCACCCTGAAGCCATCTCGTATTCCACCCAGGTTGGTGAGCGCGATTTCTGTGTTGGGAAACTGAGCCAGCCAGGCCTCCACGATCATCCTGCGGAGCACCGGGCTCGACATATCCATACTACACAAGAGGTATCCAATTGGTGCGTATAAATCGGCCTCGGATTTTTCGGTCCACTTGGAGATCACTTCCTCTACCGGGTGATAGCTCGCACCTCCAGAGTTTGCACCAGTGCCATACGAGATCACATCGACTGCACCGCTCTCTGTGTCGACAGAGAAGGAAGCATAGGCATAGTTTTCTATATTGTGACCAGCCTCGATGATGACTATATCATCCACGATGGAAGAGGAGACTTCCTCACAATGACCGCCCCCGAGCATCCTCACACCTGATTCGCCTATTTGGTGGGCCAGCGAATTGAGTTCTTCCAGGCAGACGTGTGCAGTGACCAGAATGAGATCCACTCCAGCCTTTTCGATTTCAGGAAGGATCTTATCTAACGCTTCTCGATAGCCTTCAAACTCAAATCCACCGGTGTATTTTGGAAACGTGATGCCGGGTGTCAGAGTGGCGATCAACCCGATGATCGCGATGCGAACGCCGTTCACCTCAAGGATTGTGTAGGGGGAGATGCCGAGGTCTGTGGGGCGGGACCCATCGGTTTGGTAATACAAATTCGCAGCGAGTAGCGGGAAATCCATTTCTGCAGTTCGTTGCGAGAGTCCATCCAGGCCGAAGTCAAATTCATGATTCCCCAAGGCAGCGCCAGCATACTGCATGCTATTCATGACCTCGACCATGCTTTGCCCCTTATACCAAGTCGAGATCGCCGCTCCAGTCCACATGTCACCCCCGCTCAAGATCACGAACGGTCCTTCAGGAGTGTACCCAAATTTACTTTGCCAGACCCCGATCAGATTTTCCGCCCCGCGACCTTCATCCACACCTTCCATCCAACCTTGCTCATCGTTGGTGTACAGGATCGTGATCTCGCGTACTTGAGATCCAGGCACAACCTCTGTACTCGTGGGGATAGGTATAGAGACAGGCGCCTTGGTCAGCGTGGCTGTTTGGGCGGGGACCTGACTGGCGGAGGTAGTAGAAGTGCTGACTACATCGGTGGTAGTAAGGGGAGTTGGTGTGCAGGTTGTGGTAAAGGTCAGCGCAAGGGTGGTGACCATTAGTCGGAGCGGTTTGTTCATCTCACGCCTGCCAATGAAAGATCCTGTGGTTCAACCAGCCAAATGCTTGTCTTGCATCCCAATCATACAGCTTGGTTCGAAAATTGCGCCGGGCAGTCCGCCGTTCACCCCAATGTCCTCACGGGGTCGTTCACCCCGACGAATTTACGGGGCAACGAGATATCAGGCACTCAAAATATTCGTAATCAAATTTGCCACGTTTTAGTTCAGATGCTATATAATCTATAATATCCCCCCTGTCCCTTCGGGGGCAGGAAGCGAGGCCGTGCCCAGTTGCTGGGTGCGGCTTCTGCGTTTATGATCCCGGTATGAAGACCTATGTCTATGTCGATGGCTTCAACCTCTACTACGGCGCTGTAAAAGACACACCCTATAAATGGTTGGATATTTCGAAATTATGCAGCTACCTGTTACCCAAATCGAAGATTCTGAAGATCAAGTACTTCACTGCGAGGATTAGCTCAAGGCCCGATGATCCCGGCAAACCCACCCGGCAACAAATCTACTTGAGAGCATTACGCACCCTGCCAACCGTTGAGATTGTCTTCGGAAGCTTTCTTACGAAGGATGTATCGCTCCCACTGGCGGCCTCCAAACCAGGAACAATGAAGTTCGCAACGGTCATCAGAACCGAAGAGAAAGGTTCCGATGTAAACCTGGCCGTTCACATGATCAACGACGGCTACAAAGGACTCTATGACACCGCCGTGATGGTCACCAATGATTCGGACCTGGTTGAAGCCAT
Source organism: Anaerolineales bacterium (assembly GCA_034430615.1). GTDB lineage: Bacteria > Chloroflexota > Anaerolineae > Anaerolineales > E44-bin32 > E44-bin32. Next base: position 2,653 of record DAOUEJ010000074.1, read on the forward strand.
CCGGATCGTCAAGAACGAGCTTGGAAAGCCGGTCGGAATCCTCAATCCCCAGAAGCATCCCAGCGCGAGATTGGTCAAGCATGCGACCTTCATCAAGCAGATCAGGTCAGGGACGCTGAAAGCAAGCCAGTTCGAGACGTCTCTTTCGGATTCAAAGGGCACCTTTCGAAAGCCGAAGGAGTGGTAGCACTCGAGCACTCTACTGGCCTCGAGTTACGCGCAGCGTCCAGCGGATCGCGCAACACCCCGATGGTGAGGCGCCGGTGTACTCACCCGGGCGGGATGGATCTTCAAACTGCTTCAGCGATCGGATAAGGGGATCCCGATCGTCGCCCATTGGTCGGGGTCAAAATGCATCTGCGGGGGCAGGTCGCCCGGGGTGGGAAGGGTGCAGTCATCGTCAAGGTCGGCCGGCCAGGCCGGTTTCATATCCGGGTTCGAAGAGCGGATGACGTTCACCGCCAAACGCAGCGTGTCGTCTATGACTTCAATCTGGTACTCGAGCTCATTCGGTGTGCTCCTGTGCGAATTGGCCGCAAGCCAGCGCTCCTCGCTGAGGAAAGCCTGGCGCGCGGCGATCGCGGCCGGCGTGAGTTCCAACCTCTGCGCCATGGTCAGTTCGGGCAGCAGCTCGGTCACATCCGGACCCACCAGGTGCGCGCCCAGGATCTCGCCGTAGTTGGCATCCGTGATCAGCTTCACCCAGCCGGCGCCCCCCTCCCTACCCGAGCGCCTTGCCGTTGGCCATACCACCTATATGCTCCTGCGAGCTTATGCCTTCCTCAATCGACCCTTAATATAATTGAACGCATCGAGTTTGCCCTCCAATTGGGACCAACTCTCGATCTCATCCAGGTCAATTGGGTTCTGCGCGGCAACCATACATGCCTGTTCCAGACACTGGAGATCCGCCCAATGATAATACTGAACAAGGCGATCCTTGACGCACTCCGTTGGGGAGATCACCCGTAACATGCCTGTCTCAAGCGTCATTTCTGTAATCTCCTTCACCTGAGATTCCCCGATCGCCAATGGCCCCGGAGGGAATTCCACAAAATATCCGGTGTCTGGATGCCCGAAATGTCTGCCCTCCTGGGAAAACCCTATCCCATCCATTGCTTCGACGATCTTGCGGCGCTTTGCGAAGTAGACATTCACTAGATCGAGATCCAGCGAGACATACTCACCACCGGAATAGATGGCGACAGTCGCACCACCGGAAAGGACCACCTCAATCCCCTGCTCGCGCAGGTGAGACTGGACATGGGCTGCAAGTTCAGCCTGGCTCATTTCTTTGACCGTCTTCATCCAGGTTTGCCCCTTCTACGCGGACGACGCCGGTTCATCAGCAGCTGCGTCCTCAATTGCGCGGGATAAAAGCCGAGCGCCTTATCGAGAAGAGTTTTGAGCTCCTGCAGGAATGGGTAGCGCGGGTTAAACGTATACAGCACGGTACGGCCTGCTTCCTTACTCACAATTACCCCACCCGATTCGAGCTTCTCCAACTGATCCTGAATGGGAGAGAGATCAGTATCAAAGAAGCGCGCTATCTCGCGAGCATAACCCTCCTCCCTCGCCTTGAGGTAGATAAGGACCCTCTCACGGTTTCTTGACCCCAGAATCGGTTCGAGCATCACGACCTCATTTCACTTTTCAGATCGACCACTTCTTCAGGCTATTTGACCTATTTGTTGTGTCATATGACCTATTATATAGGTCTTTTTGTCCAGGATGTCAACCCCAACACTCAGAAAGACCTCGTTCCCAGAGCGGCCCTAGTGGGAAGCTGGTGCGTGTCCACCCACAAGAAAAAGCGCCCTCGCGGGCGCTTTATTACTCTTCCCATACAATGTAGCCAAACCTACATATTGATCGCATGCCCCTCGGCATCGTGGGCGGCTTCCATCAGCGCCTCGCTCAACGTCGGGTGCGCGTGCACGTTGCGGGCGATCTCGGCCGGCGTGAGCTCCAACCTCTGCGCCATGGTCAGTTCGGGCAGAAGCTCCGTCACCTCCGGACCCACCAGGTGCGCGCCCAGGATTTCCCCATATTTCGCATCCGTGATGAGCTTCACCCAGCCCGCTCCCTCGCCCAGCCCGAGCGCTTTGCCGTTGGCCATAAAGGGGAACCGCCCAACCTTGACCTCGTACCCGGCTTCGGCCGCTCCCTTCTCGGTGTAGCCAAACGAGGCGACCTGCGGCTGCGAGTACGTCGCCCGCGGCATCATGCCGTAATCGAGCGTGGTCGTCTCTACCCCGGCGATGTTCTCGGCGCAGATGATGCCCATGGCCGAGGCCACGTGCGCCAGCATCAGCTTGCCGGTCAGATCGCCGATGGCCCAAATTCCTTTTACATTCGTCGCCATGCGCTCGTCAATCACGGGGAAGCCGCGCTCGTCTAGCTTCACGCCCGCTTTTTCCAGTCCCAGCCCACTCGAATTGGGTTTGAAGCCGATCGCCACCAGCGCCTGGTCGGCCTCGATCACATCCTCACCCTTCGCGCCTGAGACGCTGACCTTGACCTTGGTCTTCAGGACCTCGATCCCCTCCACGCGCGTCCCGGGCTTGACCGTCACGCCGCGCTTCTTATAGGCCTTCTCGAGTTCCTTGCTGACTTCCTCGTCCTCCAGCGGCGCCACGCGCGGCAGCATCTCGACCAGCGTGACATCGACCCCGTACGAGTTCCAGATGGTGGAGAACTCCAGCCCGATGGCGCCGGCGCCGATAATCACGACCGACTTCGGCAGCCGCTCTTGCAGGATCGCCTCCCAGAAGGTGAGCACACGCTCACCATCGATCTCGACCCCCGGGATGGACATGGCCGTGGCCCCGGTGGCGAGCACGATGTCCTTCGCCTTCAGTTGGTTCTTGGTGCCATCCTCACCCACGACCTCGATCGTCTTCGAATCGACGAAGCTCGCCGTCCCCATATGGACGTCGACCTTGTTCTTCTTCATCAGGAACCCGACGCCCTTCACCAGACGGTCGGAGACGACCCGGCTGCGCTTGACGGCCGAGCCGTAGTCGAGCTCCAAGCCTTCGACCACAAATCCGAACTCCTCGCCCCGTTTGCGCAGCGTGTGTGCGACGTCGGCGTTCTTCAATAAGGACTTGGATGGGATGCAGCCCACGTTCAGGCAGATCCCGCCCAAGAATTCCTTCTCAACAATAGCGGTCTTCAAACCCAGCTGGGCGGCGCGGATGGCGCACACGTAGCCGCCCGGCCCGGCACCGATCACGATCAGGTCATATTCGGTCATCAAACGCTCCTCTTAGAAGTCTCTAACCTATTCTAACGCACGCCGGGTATGGTCAGGACCAGTCCTCGAGCACTTGGACAAGTGTGCCCAGGAATTGATCGCCGACGGCGCCGTCCAGCATGCTCCAGTACATCGCGCGCAGAGTCTCATGATCGGGCGTCATGCCACCTCCTGGTACGGGTCGACTACCAAAAAAGGAACCCCCTGCGAGCTGCGAACGCTAGCAAGGGGGACGGTTCGAACCTGGTGGGGATACCCCACAAGCTTGTGCTTATCTGCTGACATCCCCGGGCGATTCCCCTTCTAACGGCAGGGACCCTCCAATCATACCCTCCTCTGTCCGAATTCTCAAGACTCGATGCCCTCACCGGGTAGACGCTCAGCGACCAGCTCGGCCATGTCGCGCACGACGGGTGAGCCGGGCGCAGTCTGAGCTGCATCCTCGAGCATGATCATGCAGAACGGGCAGCCGACGGCGAGCGTATCCTGGCCCGTCGCTCGCGCTTCCTCGAGCCGGGCAGCGCTCACCCGCCCTGTGCCTTCTTCCTCTTCCTTCCACATCTGGGCCCCGCCCGCGCCGCAGCAGAACGAGTCCCGGCCCGAGCGCCCCATCTCGATCAGCGTCAACCCCTGGTCCTGCAGCACCTGGCGCGGCGCCGCGAGCACGCCGTTCTGGCGTCCCAGGTAGCAGGGATCGTGGTAGGTCACGCCCCCGCCAACACCCTGCTCCAACTCGAGCCGGCCGGTCTCGATCAGCTCCTGGATCAACTCAGTATGGTGGATGACCTGGTACTCACCGCCGAAGACTGGGTACTCGTTCTTCAGAGTGTGCAGGCAGTGCGGGCAGGTGGCGACGATGCGCGGCGGTGCGACGGCATTCAGCGTTTCGACGTTGGCGCTGGCCAGTTCGGTGAAGAGGTATTCGTTTCCCGAGCGGCGGGCCGCATCGCCCGTGCAGCGCTCCTGCGCACCAAGCACGGCGAAGTCCACACCGGCCGCAATGAGTATGCGGGCAAAGGCCCGGGCCGTCTTCTGGGAGCGCGGGTCGGTGGCCGGCGCGCAGCCCACCCACCACAGCAGTTCGGCCTCCGGGTGCTCGGTCACGGTCGGCACGTTCAGCCCCTCGGCCCACTCCAGCCGTTGCTCGGGTGGGATGCCCCACGGGTTGGCGGTGCGCTCCATCCCGCGGTAAGCGGTCTGCAATTGTTCGGGGAAGGCGTTCTGCATTAGGACCAGGTGGCGGCGGATCTCGAGGATGTCACGCATCGGCTCATTGCCCACCGGGCAGGCCTGGATGCAGGCGCCGCAGGCGGTGCAACCCCAGATCGCTTCCTCGCTGATGGCCGACTCGACCAGCGTGTGCAGGCTGGCCTCGCCAGCAGCGAGCGCCGCGCCCTCCTGGTTGAGTTCATAGCGCTTGTTGATCTCCAGGGCGGCCGGCGAGAGCACCTTGCCCGTCTGGTAGGCCGGGCAGGCGTCCTGGCAGCGGTTGCACATGATGCATGCGTAGGTATCCATGATGCCCTTCCAGGACAGGTCCTCCAGCCGCTCGACGCCATAGGACTCGATCGATTGGTCCTCGAAATCGAGCGCCTCGAGCTCACCCATCGATCGCCGCTCGGGGTGCAGCAGGAAATTGAGCGGTGCGAAGAACAGGTGCAGGTGTTTGGAAAATAGAAAATAGGGCGTGAAGGCCATGATGCTGCCGAGCGAGATCCAGAAGCTGGCGTGGCGGGCGATCACGAGCGCCCCTGACGACCAGCCCGACCACAGGACGGCCAGGGCGCTGGCGGCCGGCTGCCAGACATCACCACCGCTGGCGGCGATGTGGAAGCTCTCGCCCGTGAAGCGTGCCCCAACGTGGAGCAGGATGAATGCGCCGACGATGGCCGAATCACGCCGGATGCCGCGGTGTGCCTTCGGGTTGAGCCGGGTACGATCCCGAACCTGGAGTTCCTCCGGTTTAAACACAAACCGGCGCACGATCAGCGCCAGCATGCCGATCAGGACGGCCACGCTGAGCAGGTCACCCCCGAGCCGGTAGGCGTCGCTACGCCGGCCCGTCCCCAGGAAATGAAAGCCGGGCAGCAGCGCCTGGAGCACATCACCCAGGTTGACCAGCAGGTAGTAAATGAACCCCCAGCCGACCAGGCCATGGAAGAAGCTGGCCACGAAACGGCGCTGGAAGACCGGAGAAAATGTTCCTGTTTTCAGAATGACTTGGAGCAGCCGGCCAGGAACGCGGACCTGGTCTGGATGGCCCTGGCCACGGGCCAGTATGCGCAGGATGCGACGCCCGGCGGCGGCTGTTAGTGTGATCGAAAGGAGTGCTGCGAAGATAAAGAGGAGCCGCTCAGTGGGTGTTAGGATCGTTCTCTCCTCCCGTGGAAAACCGGTGTCCCCCGTTGGCGAATGCGATAGAGTTTACCACAGCCAAACCCGGCTCCCTTCCCGTTAAAGAAAAAGAACCGGACAGCGCTGTCCGGTTCTGGGTGCCGTGGTCGGGGTCCCTACGCGGCTTGTGCTGAGACCGGCTCCTCCACCCGCAGCGGGATCATTTCCTGCCCGAGGTAGGCCTCGATGTCCAGCAGGGCCTTCTGGTAGTGCCGCAGCAGATCCTGGTCCGGACCCTTGAAGCGGCGCAGCGTCTGCTGTGCGCAGGCCGTGCAGCCGCGCATGGCGCGGTATGAGTCGGTCTCGCAGGTCAGGCAGCCATCGAGGCGGATCATCATCAACGAGAAACCCAACTTCTCCGGGTCGTCGTCCGGGAGCCGGCTGAGGCGCTCGATAAGCGCGCGGAATTCGTCGCCGCGTGCCTGTCTGAGTTTTGGGATCACGTGGGTTGGGAAGAGCAGCTCGTTGTCTGCATACATTAAGTTTGTTTCTCCCGGGGCTTGCTTGGAGAGTGGCTTGGTCCTGATAGGACCTATTGTAGATTCAGGGGGAGTCCCCCTAATACGGTACTTTGGTACCAGTAGTTGTTAATATAGATTTGGAGGACCTAGCGGCGTGGTTTACGCCCCACCCGATCCGTAGAACTCAGCATCGGTGGGCGTACGACCGGTTGGGTCGTAAACGTAGACCCAGGTCCCTTCATCGGCCCAATCGTAGAGCCAATGGGCATCCGCCGGCGAGAGGTTCACACAGCCGTGTGAGCGGGGGTAGCCGTAGCCATTGTGCCAGTAGGCGCCGTGCAGGGCGCGCGACTGGTCGAAGTACAGGATCCAGGGCACATCCTCCAGGTAGTAGTAGTCGGAGCGATCGGCGGTGAAGGAACCCGCCATCGGATCGGCTTCCAGCTTCTTGTAGACCTGGAAGGTGCCCGGCTGTGTCCACCAGCCGTCGAGCCCGGTCGAGACGAGCGTGGCGTAGATCAGCCGCCCACTCTCGTAGACAGCCAGCGTCTGCTCGTAGAGGTTGATCGAGATCCAGCGGTCGGCCTGCACGTCCGGCGGCCGGTTCGGATCGGGAGTAAGCACGGCCACCGTGTGATCCTCGACCCAGTCCTCCGACCCGATCTTGTACCAGGTAAACCCGAGCACCTCCTGCTGGTCGAAGATGTAGACCAGTTGGAAGCGTTCGACCGAGCGCCCGGTCAGGTCGTTGGAGCCAGGCGTGCGGCGTGTGTCGGCATGCGCTAGCACCCAGGCGAAGGGCTGGCTGGGCGTGTGGTTGAAAGCCAGGCCATGGAAGGATGGCGCGGCCAGTCGCGCCATCCCATCCCCGCGCACGTAAACGCCGGGTACGATCATGTAGGCGACGCTGTTGTCCCCCTCGAAACGCTCGATCCAGGAGAAAAACACAAAGCCGGGTTCGATCGTGCGGTACGCGTTCTGTCCCTTCAGCGCATCATCCACGCTGGTATAGAGCGGCGTGCCACCATCCCCACGCGATTGAATGTAGTAAAAGGGCAGCTGTCCCAACGTCGGATCGACCGCCTGCAGCGGCAGCGGATGTGCGGGGGCGATCCCCTGGCTCGCATCCAGAAGCTGGTCGGCACGCGCGCCCTGCCGGACGCAGCGCTGCGGCTGGGTCAGCATCAAGCGCTGCGGGCAGAGCGGATACTGCTGCGTGCCACCTCCGTGCGGAGCAGTGGTCGTAGCGGCCGAGACTGGTCCGTGGGAGAGCAGTAGAAGCGTAAGCGCGACCAAGATTGCCGCCAGGTACACGCGCCGTTCCGGTCGATCAAGGGTGGTCGGGGTCATGACCATAGCGACATTATATCGAAACGCCAAGCCTGCGGCAGGATGATCCTATTCCCATCCCGTTCGACAGCGCCGAATTCCAGCTTACACCCGGCTTTCCCCAGCAAGCTCGATTTGCCCCAAAAAGACCTCACCCGAGTGCAGGTGACCGGCTCTCCACAGCTTCCTGTGCCTGCTTGATGAACGCGGCCACATCCATCGCTCCCAGATCCTCCCCTGAGCGCAGGCGCACGGCGACCTGGCCGGCTTCCTGCTCGCGATCGCCCACGACCAGCATGTAGGGGATCTTCTGCAGCTGAGCGTCGCGGATCTTGGCGTTCATGCGTTCGCCGCGCTGGTCGACGTCGACCCGCAGCCCGGCCTCTCGCATCAGCACGGCTTGCTCCTGAGCATAGTCCACGTGCCGGTCGGCGATCGGGATCAGCACGGCCTGGACCGGCGCCAGCCACACCGGGAAGGCCCCGGCGTAGTGCTCGATCAGGACGCCCATGAAGCGCTCCATCGAACCGAGCAGCGCCCTGTGGATCATGTACGGCCGGTGTTCCTGGCCGTCCTCACCCACGTAGGCCAGATCGAAGCGCTCCGGCAGGTTGAAGTCGAATTGGATCGTGCTCAGCTGCCACTCGCGTCCGAGCGCATCCCTGAGCTTGAGGTCGATCTTCGGGCCGTAGAACGTGGCCTCGCCCTCGTCGATCTCGTACGGGATATGAGCCCGTTCCAGCGCTTCGCGCAGGGCTTCCGTCGGCGCCTCCCAGTCGGCCGGGTCTCCGGCCGACTTGTCCGGGTTGCGCGTGGAGAGGTAGGCCTGGAAATCGGAAAAGCCGAAGGCGCGCAGGATGTGCAGGCTGAAGCCCAGCACGCGGTCGATCTCCTCCGGCATCTGGTCCGGCCGGCAGAAGAGGTGGGCGTCATCCTGCGTGAAGCCGCGCACCCGCAGCAGTCCGTGCAGCACGCCGCTGCGCTCGAAGCGGTAGACCGTACCCCACTCGGCGTAGCGGATGGGCAGGTCGCGGTAGGAGCGCGTGCGGCTTTTGTAGATCATGACGTGGAAGGGGCAGTTCATCGGTTTCAGGTAGTACTGCTGACCTTCGATGTCGAGCGGGGCGTACATCCCGTCCTTATACCAGTCGAGATGGCCGCTCGTCTCCCACAGGTTGGCCTTGCCAATGTGGGGTGAGTAGACGAACTCGTACCCGCCCTTCTCGTGCTCCTCGCGGCAGTAGTCCTCGGCAATCTTGCGCACCATGCCGCCCTTCGGGCTCCACAGGATCAGGCCCGGCCCGACCTCATCGCTGACCGTAAAGAGATCCAGCTCCTTGCCCAGCCGGCGGTGATCGCGCTTCTGCGCTTCCTCCAGCTTCCACAGGTAGGCCTCGAGATCCTCGGCCGATTCCCAGGCCGTGCCGTAGATGCGCTGCAGCATGGGGCGGTTCTCATCACCGCGCCAGTAGGCGCCGGCCACGTTGAGCAGCCGGATCGCATCGGGGTTGATTTGCTTCGTGTTCTCGACGTGCGGCCCGCGGCACAGATCTGTAAAGTCGTCCTGCGTGTAGATCGAGATCTCGGGCGCATCTTCCGTCGGCTCGCCGTACTCGTCCAGCCCGCCCTGCTCGAGGCCATCGATCAGCTCGATCTTGTAGGGCTGGTCCTTGAACAACCCCCGCGCCTCGTCCGCCGTGAGCACCTTGCGCTCGAAGCCAAAATCGCTGGCGATGATCTCGCGCATGCGCTTCTCGAGCTGCTCCAGGTCCTCTGGCGTCAGCGCTCGCGGTAGGTCGAAATCGTAGTAGAAGCCGTCCTCGATCGGTGGGCCGATGGCCACCTTCGCCTCCCCGGGGAACATCTCCGTCACAGCCTGCGCCATGATATGCGCCGTGGAATGGCGCACACGGTACAGCTTCGAGTCCTGGTAGCGTTCTTTCTTGCCTGATGACATCACGCACCTCCTGTTGGCCTGTGTGGCCAATTAACGTAAATCTCCCGCCTTCTGGGGCGGGAGACAGGTTCTCGCGGTTCCACCCAGATTGACCCTGGTGGGCCATCTCTGTCAGCCTCTATCGGGGCTGAATCGTTCCCCATACACGCCCGTTCTCGTTCGGGCTTTCTGGTTCACGCTCACGGGTGGTTTTCTCCGGGCGTTCCTGAAGGGGATTTACAGTCGTCGCTCCCCTCTCCCTGGCAGTTCCGCTCCCGGTTACTCGTCCCGATCACAGCGTCGTATTCGGATGAGTGGGCGGTATAGGACTCGAACCTACGACCTTTGCGATGTCAACGCAACGCTCTAACCAACTGAGCTAACCGCCCCTGAATTTAAGATTATACAGAGCGGCACTTGAATCTGCAATGGGCAAACTCAGCGCCGCCTGCCCGGCCCGGTCAGCCGGCGTAGCTCCAGCCCAGGTCCATGAGGGTGAGCGAGTCCTCGACTTCGCCCGGTTTCAGCTCCTGGGCGGTGATCACCTCACCGACGACCAGGTCATGGTCGCCGCCAGCGTCGATGATCTTGACCACCCGGCACTCGAGAACACCCGCCGCATCTTGCAGAATCGGACAGCCGGTCTCCGGCGCCAACGCAAAGCTCGTCTCCTTCATCTTATCCGGGTTCTTCGAACGACCCTTGGTGAAGGGCTTCAGCGCTTCGACATCCTCGCTTAGGAACAGGTTGACGGCGAACTCGCCGCCCGCCTCGACCAATCCGTGAGTAAAGGATGTTTTCTGCAATCCGAGCATAATCAGCCGTGGCTCGAACGAGACCTGGGTCAGCCAGTTGGCAACCATGGCGTTTATCTCATCGCCGGCGTGCGAGGTGATTGCATAGAAACCGTAGGGCATGCGTCTTAAAACGTCTTTGATCGGGTCATCCGACATTGAATTGCCTCCTTGCGACTTATGATGGATGGAATTGTACCGAACTCGCGTTAGCGAAATGTAAACCGGCTCGCACCCTCGGCTAACCCGCGCTACACTCTGCGAAAATCACCCGGGATGTCCTTCCATGAGCGCACCCGATCCCATGCAGATGCTTCAAGGCATGCTCAGCCCGTGGCACGCCGCCGTCGCCGATCCTGCCGCTGCGCAGCAGGCTGTGCTGGCCCAGTTGCTGCCGCGCTTCGCCCGCACCGGGTATGGGGCGGAACAAGGCGCGGCGCAGATCTCCGACCTGCAGGGCTACCGCGCCGCTTTCCCGGTCATGACTTATGATGAGTTTAAGCCGCTCATCGACCGGGTCATGGCGGGCGAGATCGAGCTGCTGCTGGATGAAGAGCCGTTGGGGTGGGCCATCACGCGCGGCACGACCGCCGGTAAATCCAAATTTATCCCGATGACACCGACCGACATGCAGATGCGGGTCAGCGCCGGGCGGGCAATGATGAACTACGTCATGGACAGCAAACGCTTCGACCTGTTCGCCGGCGTCAACCTGAACCTGAATTTCCCGTCCCAGATTGGGACCGTGCGCGTCGGTGAGCGCGAGCTCAGCTACGGCTACAGCTCGGGGATTTACACAAAGTACGTCTCGACTCGCACACCGATCCGCTCGCTGCCGACCCAGGAGGCGATCGATGCCCTCGGCGGCGGCAAGTCGCAGGCAGATTGGGATGCCCGTTTTGAACTTGCCTACCAGACCTGCAAGGATGAAAACGTCACGCTTGTCGGCGGGGTGGCAACAACGGCAATCCTGTTCGGCCGCTATCTGCGTCGTGCGCATGGAATCTATCCCAAGGATCTGTGGCAGACGCAGATCATGACCCTGGGCAGCGTACCGGGGATCAACACCCGTTATGTTCCCGCACTGCGCGCCCTCTACGGGCCGGCCGTGATCCGCGAGATTTACGGGGCGACGGAAGGCATGTTCGGCCAGCAGCGTGATGACAAACGTGCCTGGGTTCCGAATTACGATTTGTTCCTGTTTGAAGTCAGCACCCGCAGTGGCATCAAGCTGCTGCACGAGATGCGCCCGGGCGAGATGGGTGGCCTGGTCGTCTCGACGCCCATCCTGCCCCGCTACCGCATCGGGGATCTCATCCTGGCCATGCAGCCGCCCTACTTCCGCTGCATCGGCCGTGAGCGTTGGTGGACGCCGCTGCGCTACGCGTGGGACGAGTTCAGCACCTTCAACCTGGGCCGGCTCTAACGGTCCGGCCGGATCAGCGGCGCAGCCCCCGCAGGAGCATGATCAGGCCGATCCCGATGATCAGGAACGGCCACACCATTTCCCAACCGACGGTGTCGTTAAGGCCGATCCCCATGAAGACCAGCGCTACGACCAGCGTGCCGATCACCGGCTCGCTGTAATCTGGCACGATCAAGCGCAGCAGAACTTCGACGAAGAGCAGGACCCCTGCCCCAAGGAAGATCAGGGACCACACACCCATCCCGGCTGGAATAGCCAGCCGGTCCAGGACGCCGAGGTTATTACCGAGCAGCACTACGCCGGCCCAGATCAAGATCCCGGCCCAGATCATCGTCCCGAGAGGATCGCGGCGGTGCTTTTCGTCGAAGGTCTTCTCGTTCATCTTCTCCTGCTGCTTCTCCTCCCCCTTCTCATCGACCTGCGGCTGTTTCTCTTCTTTCTCGTAGCGCTCTGGTCCTGTCATGCCATCCTCCCGAAGTGGTCCTGAAACTCAAAATAAGGCCGTGCCATACTGGAACCTATTCTCGTGATCGCCTTGACGATTGTCAAGCAAATCACAGCCTTCGTGGCCCACTGTAATCTATTTCACGACCGGCAAACCGCAACGTGGTCAATACCGGGCCGGCCTGGTACGATTCTCTTCCTGGCGGCCTCGGAGTTCTCTGTACGTGCTCTCCCCCAGGTCGATATTGCTCGGCTTGACTCAGTTCGATGTACTTGACTATACGTCGATCCTGGTCCTGGGTTTCATGATTTCAACACACGCTTAGGGCTTCAATTGATCTCGAAGATGACATCGGCCGGCATACCCGGTTTGAGCTGGTCGAGGCCTTCAAGCAGCCGCAGCTCCACCGCATATACCGTCGTCTGCCGTTCTTCTTCTGTCTGGACATTGCGAGGCGTATATTCAGCTTGATCGGCGATACGGGTCACTTCCGCCTGGAAGGATTCTCCCGGAAACGAATCCACTTCGACAGTGGCTTTATCTCCAACGCTCACCTGCCCATATTGATTCTCACCAAGGTACACGGTTATGGTCATGCGATCGACGTTGCCAAGGGTGATCACGGCAACTCCTGGTGCAATGACCTCACCCACTTCGATAGACTGGGTCAGGATGACGCCACCAACAGGTGCGCTGATCTCCGCATCTGCTAATCGGAGATCGATACTCTTCAGTTGGGTTTCAGCCTGTACACGGGCGAGTCCTAGCAACGCCTGCGCGTTGGCAAGATTGGCTTCCGCAAGCGCCACCGCGTCAGGGTCGGGGCCGTCCTTCCACTTTTCGTACTCCTGGGTGGCCTCAGCAAGGCGCGCCTCCGCTAATGCCACGTCAGCTTCGAGCTTGGCCTGCTCAATCTCGGTCGGTGAACCGAGATACCAGTTGAGGTTGCGCTGGATCGAATCCCGGTTTTGCTTCGCAGCCGTCAGATTGGAGAGAGCCAATGCCCGACCCGCTTCACCACTGGCATGGTCGAACTGCTGCTGGGCTCGATCCACCTCTTCGTTCGCCAGGATCAAGTTTGCCTCCGCCGCGTCGAGAGTATTGGAGCTGGCGCGATTACCCTCCTGTCGCACACTCAGCACGTACTTTGCATCCTTTAACCCATCTTGAGCCAGGGCAAGTTCAACTTGATACTGTGCTGCCTGCACTGGCCAGTTTTCGTGGAGATCGTCGAGCGCCTGTTGGGCCTCCAGGAGCACCAGCTCGGCGCCAACGACGGCAGCTTCACCGCTGGCCGTGACCTGCTGGCGCTGGATCTGCAGTTCTTCGTCGTCCAGGCGAAAGAGTGGTTGCTCCTTTGTTACGGCCTCACCCTCTTCGACGTAAACCTCCACCACCCGGCCGCCGATTTCCGCAGAGACTGCCACTTCCATGATCTCGACCACGCCGGATGCCTTCAGCACCGCGGCATCCTTCTGAACGATGCCCGCGCACCCTGCGAGCAATATGATTGTCACGAGCACGAGCAAATACTTTAACAGCAGTTTATTGGAACGCATCTATGCCTCCATTTCAAGCCTCTGGCGCTACCCTTCGCGCATACAGGCAATAAAGACATCCTCTAACGATGGCTCGATTTCGCGGATCGAATGGAGCTCGACCCCAGTATTCTTAAATAAATCCCTGATAAGACGCTCGTCCTGCGTGTCATCTAAAAGCACGACATGCACGAAGGAGCCATATAGCTCAACGCCTCCAAGAGGGAGTGTTCCCAACTCAATAGCCTCTTTCAAGAGTTCGATCGCACTGGCGGTATCCGATGGTTGGATTTGAACAACACGCCCCTCCATTAATGTCTCTTTAAGCGTTTGTGGCGAGCCGGTTGCGATCAATTCGCCACGTTGAATAAATGCCAGACGGTGGCAGTGTTCAGCCTCATCCATATAGTGGGTTGTGACGAAGACCGTCACGCCATCTTCCACGAGTTGGTAGAGCAGTTCCCAGAAGTCCCTGCGGGAAACTGGATCGACTCCCGCTGTGGGTTCATCGAGGAATAGGACTTGCGGTTGATGTAAGATCGCCGCACTGAGCGCGAGGCGTTGCCGCCATCCACCTGAGAGCGCTTCAGTCTTTACCTTCTCTCGACCGCCTAAGCCCGCTAAATCAACAGCAACCTTCATCTGTTCATGTAGTTCTGCATTGCTTAAGCCATAAGCTGTACCATAGAAACGGAGATTCTGTTCAACGGTCAGATCGTTGTATAAGCTGAAGTGCTGCGACATATAGCCGACCTTAGCGCGAATGGCGTCAGGATTTTGCTTGACGGAGATGCCCAGGACATGGACTTCCCCGGCGGTCGGAGCCAAAAGGCCCAGCATCATACGGATCGTCGTTGTTTTACCGGATCCATTCGGTCCCAAGAATCCAAAGATCTCACCCTGCCTGACCTGGAAGTCCACGCCATTTACTGCGGTGAAGTCCCCAAACTTCTTCACCAGCCCCGCAGCAATGATCGTATGTTGATCTTGGTTCATGGTTGTCCAATCCTCACTGCAACGCTCGCCGCACGTAGCGGAGCGAGAAGGTGCCGATGACCAATCCAAGCACCACCAATGCCAGAACATGCGGCCATAAAACGTCCATTCCGCTTCCCTTTAATAGGATACCCCGCAAGATGGCCAGCCAGTGATGCGCAGGGATCACATTGGCGAACAACTGTAAAGTTTGCGGCATGGATTCGACCGGGGCCGCATAACCAGTGAACATGAAGTCCACCATCCCAATCAGCATGACAAGCAGGAAGGCCTGGTGCTGTGTCCTGGCGATGACTGAGATGAACATCCCTTTGCTCAGTTCAACGATCACATAGCCGAGCGCTAACAGGAATAAAAGCGCCAACGATCCGCGCACAGGCACGCCAAAAAAGATATTAGTCAAACCCAACATGAGGGCGAAATCAAGTAGACCGATGATTATCACCGGGACGGCTTTGCCGAGGATGATTTCCGGGGATGAGAATGGCATCACGAGCAGCTGCTCGAGCGTGCCTAATTCGCGTTCCCGCGAAAGGGATAGAGCGGCAAATATAAGCACCGTAAATTCAAGCATTAAGCCAAGCTCTGCGGGGGTGGTGTATAAGGCTTCGTTCAAGGCTTCATTGAACCAGACCCGTAGGCTCGGGAAGAACCCCTCCATTGTTTCGGGGTCCATCCCGATTCGGCTGAGCGCCAGTCGGTCACCCCATACTTGCGCAACCCCTTCGATTGCCCGCTGCGCGGTGATGGCCGGCAGACTCTCGGCACCATTCAGAATCACGGCCAGAGTTGGCTGGCCGGATAACCCAGCATAATCAGTGGAAAAATCAGGGGGGATGATTACAGCTGCGATTACATCACCCCGATTAAACGCGTTTTCGATCGTCCCCATGTCGGTGACCAACGCTTCAAGCGCGAAGGTACCGGTGTTCTCGAGCTCTCTTATAAAGCGTTGGCTTGTCTGGCTACGATCGTGGTCGAGCACCATCAGCGGGAGATTCGTAATCGGTCTTGAAGTCGCCCAGCCCACCAGGACCAATTCCATCGCCCCACCTAGTAACATAAAGGCCGGCAGCCACCAATCGTTACGTAGATGGATGAATTCCTTGATCGAGAGTGACCAGATCCGTCGCAGGGCTTGGCGCATAGGATCAGCCCAGACGCTTTCTGAAAAACAGCGACGCGACGCCGGTAAAAACAAACCCCAGACCCACCAACATCACCGCATAAGGCCAGAGTATGTCCATCCCGGCGCCGGTGAGGAATAAGCCCCTGGAAATCACAGCGTAGTGTGTTCCAGGCAGAAAGAGCGCTTCCATGCGCATGACTTCAGGCATGGATGCGATCGGAAAAAAGATGCCAGTTAGGAAAAACCCGGGGAAGAAGATCAGCAGAAATGAGACGGCCATCGCCGCAGCCTGCGTATGCATGAAAACCCCGATGATGATGCCCATACTCAGGATGCCAAACAGAAAGAACGCCGATAACAACATGAATAGTGGAAAGCTTCCGTTAAAGGGGATATCGAACCAGAGCATGGCCAACATCGGTATGATGATGACGTTGGCCATGCCGACGATGATGTAGGGGATCATCTTGCCAATTAACAAATCAGCCCGACCAATCGGCGAGACCATGAGCTGCTCGAGTGTCCCATGTTCACGCTCATGCGCCAGAGTCAGTGCGACAGAAAGGGCCGGAAATCCCAGAACCATCGAGATCAAGCCCGGGATCATATCTACCCTCGGTTTGAGCCCCGGGTTGTACCACGCCCGAATGCGAATATCGATAGGCAGGAGTGCCTCTTCCGGGACTCCGATGGCTTGCATCTGATCGGCCATCACGTCACGAATAAAGCGCTCAACCCGTTGCCCGATGTGATCGACAGCGAAGTAGCCGCTCTCGGGCTCTGTGCCGTCGATGATGACTTGCATGGGCAGGCCTCGTAGGGAAAGCACCGTCTCCGAGAAATCGGGGGCGATCACGACGGCGGCTTTGATCTCCCCTTTGACCAGCATCGATTCGATCTCATCGATCGAGCCAACTTGCGCGTAGAGGTCAAGATCCTCACCAGCTGTGATCTGCTGGATAAAAGCTCGTGAAACGCTGGTTCGATTTTGATCAAGCGCTGCGATGGGGATGTGTTCAAGGTCGACGGTGAGTGAGTAGGCCATGATCAACAGGATCATCGTCGGTGTGATCAACACCATGATGAGCGTGCCTCGATCACGCAGGATGTGCTGAATCTCCTTACGTATGACGGCGCGGATATTTCGCCAGGACACTTTACGATTCTCCGTGAGCTTGAAGCTGGTGGATCAGGGATATAAAAGCCTCTTCCATCCGGGGTGGTGCTGCTCGCAAGGAACGATAGGGAATGTTGTGATCCTCCAGTGCACACACGAGCTGAGGCAGTCGTTGCTCGGCCGAATCCACGATCAGATGCAGGGATTCACCATAGGTCTGCACCTGGAGGACACCCGGCAAGGATGCCACCACACCGCGCGCCGCCCGCCAATCCTGCGTGTGTAGTTCAACGACATCACCCGGTAATTGCTCCCGGATCGCCATCGGGGTATCGCAGAACACCATGCGCCCCTGATACATCAAACCAACCCTGGCGCAGCGGTCGGCTTCATCCATGTAGGGAGTACTCACAACGATCGTCGTGCCGCCCAGGTTCAATTCCGTGAGGATCTCCCAGAATTCCCGCCGTGAAACCGGATCAACACCTGTGGTTGGCTCATCGAGCAGCAAGATTTGTGGGTCATGAATCAGGGTGCAGGCGAGCGCCAGCTTCTTCTTCATGCCACCGGAGAGATGCTCCGCTCGCCGCTGTTTGAATTCATTTAATCCTGCGAAGGCCAGCAGCCGCTCGGATTTTTCGAGGATCTGAGTTGGATCGACGGCGTAGATTTCTGAGAAGAACTGCAGGTTCTCAGCAACAGTGAGCTCGGCATATAAGCTGAATTCCTGCGCCATGTAACCGATATGCGGTTTGATTGCCTCGGCTTCCTTGCGAAGATCGTGACCGGCAACACGTGCCTCGCCAGCGCTGATCGCCAGTAGGCCGGCCAGAAGGCGTAGGGTTGTGGTCTTACCCGCGCCGTCCGGCCCGATTAGGCCGAATAACTCACCCTCGGCGATGGTCAGATCGAGTCCGTCGACCGCACGATTGTCCTTAAACAGGCGCGTGAGACCCCTGGTTTCGATGCTTGCTTCTGCCACGTGGGTATCGGATCCTTAGTTCTTAGCCTTCTTGATGATCCAGAACACGAGCGGAACGCTCAGGGCCGGTTCAAACGCAACACCCAGATACTTTAAGGTGTCGCTGAACCCCATGGCGGGGATCACATACCAATCAAGCAAGCCCACGACAATGGCCGTGACCACCCCAACAAGATAGGCATTGGGCATCCCGACGGGCAGTTCCCCTTTCCAGATCAGCTTGGACACATAGGTCATGATCAATCCAACCGCTGCCATGGCCGCAAATAATAGGACGATTTCCATTCCAGCCTCCTCTATCAATTGATGGATCGTTTGGATACATCTTCTAGTTCATCACATTTGCCTTAGGGGCATCTTTTGCGAGCGGATGCCGTTCAAAGACGAATGCGGGTACAAGCTTCCCCAGAGCACGGTACGCCATTTCATCACGCTGGATGCGGTAACCCATGATGCGCGCCAGGCTCTGCAGCGCGGCGGGGTGCTTGCGGCCATAGCGCAGGAGCAGCTCGGCACCCTCTTCGGGCGTCAACCGTCGCGCCCGCGCCGGCCACGTATGTCCAGCAATCTGGATTTCGACTTGTGGAGTGGCGCTGATATTGCGGACCCAATCCGATCGCTCGCCCCACCCGGAAGCGACATACACCCGGCTTGCTGTGCGGTCGATATCGACCACTTCCAGGACTACATGCCGCTCCAGCCCGCTTATGCGTCCAATATGCTTCAGGTGCATGAAGCGCCAGCCGAGCAGCCGTCCAAGCCCTAGCCGGTACAGCACGATCGGAGTACGCGAGAAGGCGCGGGTCAGGCCACGCGGCCGGGCTGGATTAGAGATCTTTTCCAACATATGTCACTCCAATACGATCGCATCTTCCGGGCACTGTAGTACGCAGGCGCCGCAAGCGATGCAGCGCTCACCATCGTGAAAAACGACCTTTTGCCGCGCAGGATCCGGTGCCCAGCAACCAACGGGACAGACTTCATAGCACTGCCCAACGCCCTTGCATCGCTCTGCATCGAAATGAATTTGCAGGTGGCGCAGCGTTTGCGCAAGCTCCCAGTGCTCCTGCAGCAGCGACTTCAGAGGCGGCGCACCCGACATTCCGGTTACCTCCATCCCAGCACCGATGGCACAAGCCAGTAGACCAAGCTGAGGATTCCAGCGATGACACCCTCCCAGATCCAATTCGCTTGCTCGCCGCGCATGAGGGGCGACATTCCCTGCAGCTCGGCAGAAGTGAAGATCGACATAGCCAGGATGCCAAGCGCTCTCTTGAAAAACGCATATGGCGAGACCGGATCCACGACCAGCGTGTAGGCAGAGAGTCCCAGCAGCGTGATCACCGAAAGGGGTACCGCTTTGGCAAGTCCATCCCTTCCGGGGATCCAGGGCATGAATACCGCGTAGAAGTAGGAGACCCCCAGCAAGCTGGCTGCCGCCGGAAAGAAGATCCCCCGCCAGAAGATGGCGATGGGCACGAGCAATAATAAGCCGTAGAACCCCAGCGTAACGGTGACCATCTCGAGCCGATCTTTGAGCGGGAAGCTCACCCAGCGCATCGCATCCGTCTTTTTTCGTCCCTCCCGGAGATACGCAGGGATGTCCTTGGCTTTTATCGGCCCCCAGTGCACACCCCAGCCGGTCTCCCTGCGGATTTTCCAGCCATCGACACCGTTCGCACAGAGCTCGGGCAGGATCATAGCGCGGTGGTTGAGAATAGAATCGGCGCCGCTCATATGGAGAGCTCCGATTATTTTCTCAGCGGTCAGAAAGCCGCCGCCGGCAGCGCACCAAACGTTGATGCCGGCTGAATCAGCCACCAGCACCCAGGCATCGAGTTTGCCGTCGATGGCGTGCACAAGCCGGCGGACGGTAAGCTCAAAATTCCCGGTAACCAGGAGGGGAGCGTTGCCATCCGGCTCTCCCACGGTGTAGAGACCCGGCTGTATCTTTGGATAGGGCGGGATGATGCGCAGGAACAAAGCCCATAGGTCGATCAAACGTGTCCGCAGCGTCACCTTGTCCTGCAGTCTTCCCAGGATCACCGCCCGGTCTCCTCCGGCCCCTCTGGCTGCAGGACGGATCACCCAGACTTTAAGGGCTCCCCCGAGGGAGGATTGCACAGACACAAGATCGTAGCCAGCGCCCGTTTTAAGCTGTGGAAAGTTGCTCAACGGTTGCGTCGTTGCCCGCGTCAGGACCCAGGTAAGGAAGCGCAGCGGCAGGCGGATAAGTCCGATCACGAAGCGGGAGACGGGGTTGGATGGCGTGGATTCATCCAGGATCACGACCCGTCCTTCGGGCGCCAGCAAGCCGCGGCAGGCTCGTAGGATGTACGCCTGCGCCGGGGGGGTCATCTCGCTGAAAGCCAGGCTGCTGACGATGAGGTCGAACGGCGCATCATCGGTGAGGTCCGTAATCTCGGTAGCGTCCATCAATTTCAAAGACACATGAGCAAGAAGACCCTCGTGCGCAAGACGTATCTCGGCCTGCGCCAGCATCGACGCGGCGAAATCGATCGCAACCACTTCGGCGCCGCGCTGTGCCATCTCCGCCGTCAAGGCGCCCGTTCCGCAGCCGATCTCGAGGGCATGTACGCCGGGTGTTGCGTACTGCTCGGCGATGCCCCTCTGCAAGGTTGCCAAACGGAAGAAGGTCAGCCAGCGAATGCCCCGGTCATAAAGCGCGGGGCGTCGTTCCAGCCATTTCATGAATGCCGTCGCCATCTAGACTTCCACCACCTTGATGCCATCCAGAATCAAGTTGAGCGGGCCGTTGGTCATCGTATCCCAATCAACGAGCTCCGGCTCGAGGAACCACAACATCGCCAGGCCTTCGTACATACTGATCAGCGAGCTGGCGGCGAGGTTGGCTTCGACCGGCCGGAACTCACCGTCATCGATCCCCTCCTGGATGATTTGAGCCATCAGGTCGAGGTAGTGCCTGAAGTAGCCGACAATGACCCCCCGTACGGCTTTGCTGCGGGCTGCAAGGGCCACGAATTCATAGGAGAGCGGCAGGATCTTTTCGAAATGCCTGTACTCACGCACGGCGATCTCGATGAAGGCCTTCAGCTTGTCCTCTGACGAACCTGGCTGTTCGGCGAGCGCCTCCGCCTCCCGCACCTCGCTGATGAACACCCGATCGAGGAGAGCCCGGATCAGCTCATCCTTGCTCTTGAAGTACCAGTAGAGGGAACCCTTGGAGAGACCGGCCTCCTGAACGATGTCGTCCATGCGTGCCTTATCAAAACCCTTGCGCGAAAAAATACGTTCGGCCGCATCGAGGATCTGAAGGCGGCGTTTTTCATGGCTGGGACGCTGTTTCGACATACTAGACTGACCAGTCGGTCTAGTATGATTTTACAATGAAATCAGTCCCTGTCAAGAACGCAGCTTTTACCCTGCATGCTATAATGCCGGGCATGAGCGAAGACACCCCACACACCGAACCCGATCTGGTCGACAACGACACACTGCCTGATTTCCTGAAAACGGATAAGGCCCCCTCTGCCGGTTCGGGCGAGACGGATGCCATCCGCATCCCTCGCCGGCCGCTCTACGCGCTGATCATCCCGCTGGCCTTCGTCACCGGGTTGGCGGCGGGCTATGTGTTCTGGGGCCGCCCGGGGGCAGCCGCCGCGCCTGCGGCAGCCGTCGCCGCTGAACCTGTTCCGCTTGAGCCGGGTGAAGTTCGTTTCGACATCGACGTTGACGATGACCCCTCGCTGGGCCCGCCGGACGCACCGATCACGATCGTCGAATTCAGCGATTTCAACTGCCCCTACTGCAAGCGCTTCCACGGCGAGACCTTCCCCGCACTGTTGGCAGCCTACCCGGATCAAATCCACTTCGTTTACCGTGACTTTCCGGTTGTAGGTGGTTTCGAGGCGGCCCAGGCCGCTGAATGCGCCAACGAACAGGGCGACTTCTGGCCGTTTCACGACCTGCTTCTCTCCGGTAACGAGCCCACGCTTAACGCCAACGCCTACGGTGTGTACGCGGATGAGCTTGGTCTAGACTCGCAGGCCCTGCTGGATTGTGTGGAGAGTGGGCAGTTTACCGATGAAGTCGAGGCCGATGCCCGCTACGCATCCGGCCTGGGCGTGACCGGGACGCCAACTTTCTTTATCAACGGCATCCCACTCGTCGGGGCTCAACCGATCCAGGCTTTTCAACAGGTAATCGACAGCGAATTGTCCAACTAAGCGGGCAAACAGGTCGAAGCGAGTTCCACCTCACCCAGAAAATCGAGCAGCGCCTGGTTGAAGGCGATGTACGCATCCACCGGCGAGGCATGTCCCGAGCCTTGCAGCGTGACAAGGCGCGCCGCACGAATCCCCTCCGCCAGACGCTGTTTCGCCTGGTATCCGACGGTTTGATCCTGCTCGCCGGCGATGACCAGCGTCGGGCAGTCGATTCCGGATAGAGCTCCCCTGGCATCGAAGCGCGCCACGGCCAGTGCAGCTTGAAGGTAAGCGCGGCGCGGGTTAGCGGCTAGCCGGGCAGCAGCCAACGCACGCAGCTGCTCCTGGTCCGGATCCGGGAATAAGCCGTCGGAGACCCAGCGACCAACCCAGCTCATGGGTGCGACGACCAGGAGGCCGAACCGGCCCAACATGCGCCCGATCCCGCGTGCCGGCACCTGCATCCGGGCAAACGCGTTCACGATCGTCAGCGAACGCACAGTGTCGGGGTAGTCAATCGCACACTGCAGTGCGACCAGCCCACCCAGCGAAAGCCCGGCGATGTGTGCTGGGCCATGCAGTTCAGGGCTGATGTCCTCGATGACAGCGTTGGAAAAATCCGAGATTGTAGGCAGATGCGGCAGGGCGGGCGAACGGCCATGTCCGGGCAAGTCGAGTGCCAGCACCCGGTGCGACCGGGTGAGCGCCGGCAGCTGAAAGCCCCAGTCCTCGGAGCAGGATCCAAGGCCGTGCAGCAGTACGACATCCGGCCCGGGGGCCAGGCCCTTCGGCTCGTGTAAACAGTATGCAATCCGACCGCCGCTCATCTGCCGACCGGACATGTGCTCACCTTGAGCTGCTGCGTTTCAGGGCAGCGCCAGTTCGACCACCACCATGCGATGGTCGGAAGCCAGTGAGTCCGGCACCCAGGCTTGACTTGGGACGAGATCGCGGACGAAGATGTAGTCGATGCGTTTCTCGGGCTCGATAGCCGGGTCCGTTGGCGGGATCGGGTCGAACCCCAGCAGCGTAAAAGGGTCCGCAAACCCCTGTGCCAGCACTGCTTCCACCTCCGGGTCACCATCCTGCGAGTTGAAATCCCCGGCGAAGCTCGCCCGTGTGCCCGCTCCAATGAACGCCAGGGCGCTCTGGACCTGCTTCTGGGTGTCTTCGGCCGACAACCCAAGCCAGATGCCATGCACCTGGATCTCACCGCTTGAGGTTTGCAGGTTCACCCGGATGATCCCGGTCTGCTCCTGCAGGGAGGGAAGCAGCGCACTCTCCACACGGGCCGGCGGACCCTTGTAGAGCAGCGCGATCCCGGTCAGGTGCTCGACCGCTGGCAGGTAGGCAACCCGCATCCCCAGCTGCCGCCCGAGATAGTACGCGTTATCCACACTGTAGCTGGTCATCCGCCCCGTATCGACCTCTTGCAGCGCGATGACATCCACCCCGGCCGCCTCGATCACACGCGCCTGCTCCGGGATCGTGGTATGCCAGACATCATCATAGCCGTAGTGGATGTTCCAGGTCGCAAAGCGCA
Source organism: Anaerolineales bacterium (assembly GCA_034430615.1). Classification (GTDB taxonomy): domain Bacteria; phylum Chloroflexota; class Anaerolineae; order Anaerolineales; family E44-bin32; genus E44-bin32. The sequence goes on from DAOUEJ010000074.1 coordinate 26,189, forward strand.
GCGTCTCACCGCCCGGTAGGGGTTCCACTGCAAGTGGCCGCACCGACCAGGTACCGGCCAGCACGGCCAGAGCCAGCGCGGTGATGCGCGCTGGATCCCACACGTGCGATGCTGGACTCGGCTTTGCAGCGCCACGAACCAGCAGCCCTGCTCCACCCAGCACGAGGCCGGCGACCAGGAACACCACCCATCCCAGTCCACGCATGAACGGCAGCACATACGGGTAGGTGAAGGCAAAGGCGTTCATGAAGTTCAACAACAGGAAGAAGAGCATCCCCCCGGCCAGTGGCCCGGACGCCCTGCGCGTCACCGGAGCAGTGGATTGCGCGATCCCCGCATAAATCGTGACTGCCGAGATTTGCGCTGCAAGCAAGCACCCGGCGGCAAAGATCCCCTGTCCGAAGTAGCCGATCAGGAGCGCCGCGTTGAGGATCACTATTAGGGCAAGATACGTACGCCGTGAGAACTGCAGCGACTGTGGCGGCAGGAAGAGAGGGACCGCCGTCGTGAGGAGCGTCAGGAGCGCAAGCGGTGCGTAAGGAACCAGCGTCCAACGCGCGCTGGCGCTCGGCAGCGACAGCAGTGAGACCTGCAGGAAGAGGAACCCGCCTATTGCCAAGCCGGCCGGCCATGAAAGGCTTTCAGACTGAGATCCATTACCCTCATCGCGTCGACGGACAACTGCGATCCAGATCACCAGTACAGCAGCGAGGATCACCATCACCGTCAGCGATCCGGGCTGCAGGCTGAGGTCGAACGTATCGCCCAGCAGGCGCAGCGTTTGCTCGCTGATCAAAGCCCACAGCAATCCCCGCCACAGGGTTACGCCAGCGCGCGACATTTCGATGGCCAGGAAGGCCAACCCGGCTGCCGCGACAAGGACCGCACCATAAAACTTTAACTGCGCATCCGGTGCCGAAAGCAGCGGGCGAGCGAGGATTGCGGCCAGCGCAAACACCCTGGAGCGTTCCGCGCTGGGGCGGCGCGCGAGGATAGCAGGTGCGATCAGCGCCGCAAGCGCCAGCCCTGTACTCACCCCCAGCCAAGCTGTGATTGGGCCCTCAAATACCTGGTCGTAGATGAACCCGAATAAAGTGGAGAAGAGCACCCGCAGCGACTGGAGTGTGAAGGTCAGGACCACAACCGTAGTCAGCATTCGCGTACGCATGGATCACCCTCCTTCGTTCCTGAGCCCGCTTACGAACGGCGTCGTTTTGCTAGGGTGCGCCGAAGAGTTGTATCGATCGCATCAGCGCATCCAGATCATCGAGGTTCGGTGAAAAGGTTCCGGGACCGGCTCCGTCGAGCATGGCCTCCGTCGTCGCGATATAGGCCGCATATCCCTCGGCGAACGCATCATAGTCGTCGTTGACGATCGTCTCGGGATCATCCGGCAGACCCTGGTTGGCGACGGGCATGATCGCCGAGACCAGCGTCTGCCCGTCATTGCTGAGACCGATGAAGGCGTAAAAGAGATCAAGGTTGTTGATCGGCCAGATCCCCTGGCCATACTGGGTCACGAAGCGCACCCCCGTCCCACCGTCGAATTCCAGGTACTCAACTTGCGTCAGGATGATCTGCGCCGCATTGAAGATCGGGATGAGCGGGATCGATTCCGGCGTAGCTGGCTGCGATAGGAGCAGCGATGAGAGTTCGTCCAGCATCGGACCTACGTTCGAGTTGACCTGCCGGAAGCGCTCAATGTTGAACAGACTCACATGCGGTTCATGGAAGGTGTCCATCAGGGGATAGGTGACGAAACGGATTTCGAGGTGCTCGGGCACAGCCCAGAATTCCGGATCCAGCTCCCCCGGCTGCGTGATCACCAGCGCCTCGAGGCTCAAGCCCTCCGGGTACGAAAGGCACAGCCCTTCCATGCATAGATCAGGAGCGGCCGTCGGGAGGATACCAACGCCCTCGATCAGATCTCCTGGAACGGCCAGATCGCCGAGTTCCTGCAGGCTATCAAGGCCGATTCCGGAGCGGACTTCCTCGTAAACAGCTCTCAAACGTGGGAGGAACAAGGCTGCCGCCAGGCACAGCCCGACTGCAAGTATCGCCAGGCACCCCACCCCAATCAGCAAACAGGATTTGAGGTTGAAACGCGAGGGGGCAGGGCCGGCCGCGGTCGGCGACGAGATCTGATCGCTGGTCATCGCCGCACCCCAGCTGGTGAGGCGGCGATTGCCGCAGCTCCTGAGCAGGTTATCCGTGCGTGCAGGGATTGCAAAGTCATCGATCATCCTCCACTGGATGGGGGCATCTGCCCCGCATCATGAGTTGGGCGAGCCGCCGCGCTGAGGGTTCGCTGCCAATCCATGTGCAGGAAACCCTCACGCGCCGATACGTCAAGCACGCTCCGGTCCCTTGCCCCTGGCATTCAGGGCAGCGGGGGTGGAACGTGCCTGGAGCTAGCGCGCCGATGCTGAAGAGTATAGCTTGATCGTCAGGGTTTCACACCCCTGGGCAGAGAGCCCGTGATGTTATCTAGCAGGACGCCAGGCCGGATCAAAATCGAGTGCATCATCGCTGGTGAGCTCGGTGTATCCGGTGCAGCCGAGGTTCATCACGGCGATATTGTGATCGACGCCGCCCGGCCACGTCTCGAAGGTCAGCTTCATCCCATCGGGCGACCACCCCGGTTCACCCATCGGCTGCAGTGAAAGTGCTCCAGCCTGACACACCTGCAACTCGCGGACACCGCCGTCGGCGATCGGTGCGTCGCTCAGTCGCGAGATGTTCCCGATCACCTTCTCGAAGACGATCGTCGCACCATCCGGGGACCAACTGGGCCGGGCGATATCTTTGCCGTCCCCGCGCGTGAAGCGAGTTTCCTCGCCGCCGCTGGATGAGATCAACCAAACTTCCTCCTGGCCGCTCCTACCAGTAAGGAAGGCCAGCTGCTCGCCATCTGGCGACCAGGTTGGAGACCAGTTAAACGCAAGATCGTTGTTCAGGTTCACCGGGTTGCTGCCATCCGCACCGGCCACGAAGATCTGCGACCGGCCTGTGCGCTGTGAAGTGAAGGCGATCTTGCTCCCGTCCGGCGACCAGGCCGGGTCGTACGAACCACCGGAAAGCGAAAGGATCAACGGCATAGGTGCCGTGGCAGCACCATCGGCGCCCACCTGCATCACGAAAATCGATGACCCCACATACTCCTCGCGGTTACCAGTGCAGGGTGAGGTGAAAGCCAGTGCAATCCCATCGGGCGACCAGGCTGGCTGGCAGGCGCCATCCGGAAGACCCGTCAATTGGAGCGGTTCGCCGCCCTCGACATTGACGAGATAGATCTGCGGCCGGCCGGAGCGGTCAGAAGCAAAGGCGATCTGATCCTGACCGATGCCTTCGGTCGGGATGTTGGCCGTCGCGGCTGGGGTTGGCGGCTCTTCCAGGGTGGGAGCCTGCTGCGTATCCGTGGAAGCATTTACCGTTAACGTGGAGGGCGGAGGGATGACCGGGGCTTGCGTCGGGAGGGGCGTCGGCGCATCGAAGGAGATTGTCCCCTCAGGCACGAACTCACTTGCCGTTTCTTCGCCTCCACCCAGCAGGATCACACCGAGGCTGATGACCACTCCAATCGCCACAACCACTGCAAGGCCGATCAGCACAACCTTCCAAGGAAAAGCTCTGCCACTTCTCTGTGGCGGGGGTGGCGGAACGACTGGCGGCGCAGGCGGCGGGACAGCGGGTGGTGCTCCGTGGGCAGTGTCAGGCAGGGATCGGCTGCCTGGCTGCTTTGCGCCACGAGCCAGTCGTGTCTCCGCCGCTCCCAGCGCTTCAGGGGTTTCTGCTCCAAGGTGGGTTCGGATCGAGTCCTCACTGCTGAGCACGGTGGCGATATCATCCTGCGCGCTGGGCTCTGGTGTGGGCCAGTGAACGCGAAATACGGAACCACCAAAGCGGAGCTTATCGCCATCCTTCAAGGCTGATTTGGTGATCCGGTCGCCGTTCAGGTAAGTGCCGTCCGTGCTGCCGAGATCCTCGATGCGGGCCGATCCCTGCTCGATGACGATGCGGGCGTGCACCCTGGAGACGCGTGGATCGATGATCTGCGGATCCGCATCCTCCCCGCGCCCTACAAGGTTATCTCCCGGCTTCAGGAGGAATTCCTGGTCCTCATAGTCGCCCGACAGCCCAATGAGTTTTACACCATCCGTTATCGTGGTCTGTTTCTCCTATGTCGATTTTCCAAACCAATCCTAACGGTAGCTCCTGATCTCATACTCCCATTATCCGCGTATCACCGATCGGTGCCAGTACCGATTTCTCACACCCCCAATTAATGGTTGCCTTACCATATTTAGGGGGTTCACACACCATGCCCTAATCTGGAATTGATTTTTACTCCCAAGCATGCCTCATTTTGTGTAGCTTGAAATCTCATACAGCAGGCACAGCGGCGTGCTCGGTAGTTTGGCGCAGGTATTCAATGTGCCCTTGTTCAGCTCGATCAACCAGGGGATGGAATTTTCACGAGCAGGACCAATGCCGAAACAATCTCCTTCCTGTTGTTCGACTTTAGAAAGCGTGTAGATACCCGTTCCACTTAGGGTGCAGGTATCAGGATCGTAGCTGCCGTTGAAGGTAAATGTCTGCGTTACAATGCACGTATCCGGCCCAAAGAATTCATCCTTGAAGTCCCAGAAGATATATCCACTGACCGGGCCTCCATTGAGTGGAAACGTGATGTCGAAGTGGTTGTCGTTGTCGCGAAAATAGACCGCATCATCGACGATGGTCACCGTCGATGCCCCTTGCGCTGGAGGGATGGCATCGTATACCGATTCACATGCGGCGTGCGCATCCTCGGCGCACATGCCCTGGCGTGCTTTTTCATAGAGACAGCCGCTGTAGGGCGTCCAATCGACACAGTACTTGTGGTCCTGCATCAAGGCCGGCACAACGATCTGATTCCAGTAATCTTCGAACCAGAGCCCCTGCGGATCGCATACATCAGCGCCAAATTCCGACTCGTCGATCTGCATCTCATCCGGCGCAACTTCCTCCATTTGTGGGGGTTGGACTTGCGCCACACCGGCTTTGGCGGTCTGCGTCGCCTGCCGGGCCAGGCGGCCGGTGATGCGGTCGCGTGTGCAGATCCACCAGCGGTCGAGTGCGGCCTTCGAAGAGTTCTTGAATGCGGCCTTTGACCATGTTGACCGCTTCCTGTAGGAGCATTTTCAATCCTACTTGAACCAGCGTGATGGTCGTTCGTCCGATGAACTGGGCAAATTTACTCAATCCACGTCCGATAGCGCGGAACAGGCCCCAGCGCTTCCGGCGCCGGCTGGCGTCGAGTTTTGCCTTCTTGGCTAACAATGGCTCAACCTTGGCCTGGTACTCCTGCCCCAGCTGATCTGAAAATTTTTCCGCCAGGCGCGGGTCGACCGCGGCCAGGTTCTCGGAATAACGCGTGTAGAGGTTTTCATAGATCCCGACCATGATTCCAATCTCGTTTGCAGTTTGGCCGGCCCGCGCCGAACGTTCTACAACAACGGGCGCCATACCTGAGCGCAGAACGCCGGCCGTTACGCCTTCGCCTTCCAGAGTACGAACGGTGCTGGCAATCATGAGCAGCATGGCGTCATCCTGAGGTCGGAGAAAACTCACACCGGATTGAGCCGAGCACCCAGCCAGAGTTTCGAACAGGATTACGCCTAGTAAAACGACGCTAAGGAACCATTGTAAAGTGTGTTTCATCAGCTAGCCCTCGACTGAAAGCGCCAGCGCTTCGACATACAGAAGCTCATCGTTCTTAAGCCCGAAGGTCAGCTCATCGGCATAGTAGACTTCACCACCCTCGACCAGTTCCTTCTCCAGCGGTACGACCAGGTAGGTCTCCAACTCTGCCGATGCGATCACTTCATCCAGGTTCATGTAGGCTCCGAACTGCTCGGGGCGATAGGGGATGGTCACCAACTCACCCGCAAGATCGATCTCGAGCGGGTCTTCCGCCACCTGCTCACCATTGATGAATGTGTACTCCAGCGCGGAGGTGTAAAAACTCCAGATCTTGAAACGCACATCGCCTATCGAGCCGTCGTCCATTTCTTCCTCATAAAATAGGATCGCGAAGGCTTCGGGGTGACCGAGTCGGTCGATGACAGTCTGCTGATCGGCCGAAAGTGGATGCAGGGCAATCTCCATGGCTCCCGGCTCTAAGCCCACAACGATCTTGGGCGCGGCCTGGTACTCGACCCAGCCCCCGGCAAGGACCACAAGCGCTAGCACCAGGACCAGGGCCAGTCCGGTGCCGCACCCCAGCAGCAGAGGACGTACGGGTCCACGCTTGCCCTTCTCGACAGGGGGAGTCGCGCTCGGAGCCGGTTGTGGTGAGCTGGCAGGCAGCGCGCTGCGCAACCCATGCGCTTCCATCCCAGCAGTACCAGGCACCGGGCTCACTGCCCAGCCACCAGTCAATTCCGGCCGTGTCGCGCAGCCTGAGGCGCTGCACTTCAGCCTGGTAGGCGGCATCGTCCAGTTCCGCACGGGCATGGCGTGCACGCAGTTCGAGTAGTTTGTCTTCTATGGCCTGGAATTCCAGCGGCAGCTTCCCCTGGGTCATCGTTTCCCTCCCATCAACAGACGCGTAAAAACACCCGTGTCCCTGTTTGCCTGGACCGTTTTCTCACACGTACCGCTGTGAATGGATCGTTATAAATTTGCCAGAACCGCCCCTGATGAACATCTTGATCCTGGACTTTCGTAGCCCCGGACATCGCAACCCTTTGCTCTGGGCTGTATCACACATCCACCAACCTGGCCTGCGTGACAGGTCGACCGGTTTGTGAGGGCACCCCTTCTTCGCCCCCCGGCAAATATGAACGAGGAAGTTTAGCTTCCTTTGCTGGCCCGCACTACTACCCGGATGACAGGTACCCGGGATTAACTTAGGGGTAGAAGTCTTTCAACGCTGCGGTCGGGACGCTGATCAAGCCCTCCTGCGGGTCGCCGACCTGCTGCACACGCTCGGGTTGGGTTGCTGTCAGGTAGGCGATGTAGGCCGCCATGAGCGCATCCAATTCTTCGTGGGATCGCAGGCGCTCGAGCGGCAAATGCCCCATCAGCAGGTTGTGGCGGGTGATCTCCTCCAGCGCATGCATAGGATTGGCCAGGTCCAGACCTTCCAGGTAGAGCACGAGCTGGCGCTGCAGGCGGCCCTCCAGCGTGCGTTTGAGGAACGGGCGGCGTTCGAGCAGCACGGTATAGCCGACATGCGAGCGGGCCTCCAGCATGACTCTTTTCGGCGGCGAATCAGTTTGTACGAATTGACGATAGCCGCTGGCCCGCAGTCGCTGGAAAAGTTCGAACCCGGTCTGCACCCAGCCTTTCGCTTCGCTTTCCTCGCCGGGCGTGGCGTAGAGCCGGATGTTGCGTGCCCGCAGTTCGTACTCGCACAACCGCCAGTTTTCCCAAGTCCCACCGCCCGGTCGTAAGTTGTAGCGGCGCCGGATCTCCGGCTCGGCCATCAAACCCCGGTTCGGTCCCTGCGGCGCATCGATACCGACCACGGCGCTGTCCAGGCTCCCGATAAACGCGAGCACATCTTCCAACTCTGCCTGGTCGAGCGCCACGAGCCTGAGCTTCGAATCGAGGGCTGCGTACGTCATGGGCCGCTGGCCGGCGGTTGGATCAACCCCTACGAACAAGGCCTCGGTGAAAAGCATGTGAACTCCTCATAGGTCGCGGGAGGTTTTCTACTTGTCCCTGGATTGCATGTGAGTGCGGTAGGCATCCCACAGCGTACGATCAGTGTGGTACGGACCCATCCATGGTTTCTCCGCCGCAGCACGCAGGACGCCTTTCAATCTATCTCCCAACAGCAGGCGATATGCAACATAAGTCCAGCGGGTGCGGTGCCGACCACTGCTGCAGTGAAGCAGAACATTCAAACCCGCTTCACGGCTGGCATGGATGAATTCCGCCGCCAGCTCCCTGACCTGCAGGTCGGCGTCGGCCTCCTGCTCAACGTCCAACCACAGGAACCGCTCCAGCCTTCCTTGAAACACGGCTGGCTTGTCCTGCGCTAGATGCAGGACGGCGCTGATCCCGGTCTGGTGAGCGAAGGTCTCCCAGGTGCTTGGGATGTGGTCGCCTCCTGCGGCGAAAATCCCTTCCTCAACCCAGGTCATCGCGCTCGCTTCCCGGTCCCCTTCGGACCCACAGCCAAGCTGGCCTGGAGCCGTATCCTGCGTTCAGTATACAACGCCCTTTTGACGGCGGCGAACGAGGCGGCTATACTCAAGCCAGATCAAATTCAACCCCCTCGATCAGGAGATCTACCTATGGCAGACAAGAAATCTAACTTCAAGCTCACCTATGCTACGATGTTCAACCCGCCCGAGGAACTGCACACAAACTACGATGGCGCCTTAGCGAAGATCAAGGCCAGGATGGGTGAAGACGTCCCGATGTTCATCGCCGGAAAGGACGTCACGGCGCAGGAAAAATTCGAGGATCGGTCACCGATCAACCAGGATTGGTTGCTTGGCAGCTTTCAGCGCGGTGGTGTAGAACATGCCGATGCAGCGCTGGCTGCGGCCCGAAAAGCCTTCCCTGCGTGGTCTGCGAAGCCCTGGCAGGATCGGGTGCAACTGCTACGCGCGGCGGCCGGAAAGATCGACGAACGGATCTATGAGATTGCAGCTGTCATCTCACTCGAAGTGGGCAAGAACCGCATGGAGGCCCTCGGGGATATCGCCGAGACCGCTGATCTGATCCGCTACGCGTGCGGTCAGATGGAAGCCAACGAAGGCTACCGGGTCAAGATGGGTGTCGACCCGCTTGAGGGCTATACCGCCACCAACACTTCCGTCCTGCGCCCGTATGGGGTTTGGGTCGTGATCAGCCCCTTTAACTTCCCGGCGGCATTAACCGGCGGACCCGTAGGTGCAGCGCTGGTCGCCGGCAATACCGTCGTGATGAAACCCGCCACGGATACACCCTGGACGGTGCGCCTGCTGGCGGAATGCTTCCGTGATGCAGGCCTGCCGGAGGGCGTCATTAACTACGTAACCGGTCCTGGCAGCACGCTCGGCCAGGCGTTGATCGACAGCCCGCAGGTGGACGGGATCACGTTCACCGGGTCTTTTGATGTAGGGATGGGGATCTACCGCTCCTTTGCAGGCGGCAAGTACCCGCGCCCTACAATCCTCGAGATGGGCGGCAAGAACCCCTCCATCGTTTCCCGCAACGCTGACCTGGAGCGAGCCGTAGCCGGCATCGTCCGCTCGGCGTTCGGCCTGCAGGGGCAGAAGTGCTCGGCCAACTCGCGCATCTACGTCGAGAAGCCGGTCTACGACAGCTTTGTGGAGCGTTTGGCTGAGGTTACGAATAAGATTGCTATCGGCGATCCAACCCGGCGCGAGGTTTTTCTGGGTCCGGTGGTGAACAAGGGCGCCTTCAGCGATTTCAAGGCCTTCACCGAGGAACTCTCGCAGGCCGGTACATTCCTTACCGGCGGCCATGTTCTCAGTGCGGGTGAGTTCGAGCACGGTTTCTTCTGTGAACCAACCATCGCCGCCGGTGTGCCCCATGACCATCGCCTTTGGTCGCTGGAGATGTTCCTGCCAATCACAATGGTCCACCCGGTCGAGAGCATTGAGCAAGCCATGCAGCTGGCAAACGACAGCCAGTATGGCTTGACGGCTGGGTTCTACGGCTCGACGGAGGAGGCGGGATGGTTCTTTGAGAATATCCAGGCCGGCGTGAACTATGCCAACCGTCCCCAGGGATCGACGACTGGCGCCTGGCCGGGCTTCCAACCCTTCGGTGGCTGGAAGGGCTCCGGTTCCTCCGGCAAGAACGCCGGCGGGCACTACTACCTGCCGCTCTACTTGCACGAACAAATCCACACCCTGATCAGCTGAGAGGAGCTGCTGCGGCTCCCTGCCCTTCCCCCGAGCAGGGAGCCCTTTTTATTCCAGGATGTCTTCCCGCCTTGGCTCGGCCTTCGTTCTGATCGGCCTGATCACGCTCACGATCTTCCTGCTCACGCTTCAAATCGGTCAGGCTGATCTGCTCGTCTTCCTGCTTGGTGCCTCGCTCTCGGCGCTGGGTCTGCTCCTGCACCGGCGGGCACAGCGCCGGCGGCCGCGCTCTTCCGGCCGGTTCCATACGCTCCGCCGCCTCAGCGGCCAGGATCTTGACGAGGATGAGCTCGACACGTAATGTTCAGGTAACGACAGACAGGGGGAAATTCATTGACGCCTGGGAGGATCTCCAATCGCCTCAGGAGTCACGATTGCGCCCAACCCGGGGCGTACTTCGTGACACTGTGCTCATTCAAACGAATACCGATATTCGGAAGAGTAGACAAGGCTATCTTCGTTCCGAGTGAATTTGGTCTGATTGTCCAGGAGGAACTCCTCAAATCTGAACGTATCAGAGAAGAAGTAGCCTTAGATATTTGGGTCCTCATGCCGAATCATATGCACGCAATCATCTGGATTAGAGATATTTTTTCAACAGATCAGCTACCTGTAGGGGCGCACGGCCGTGCGCCCTACGACGGAAGCAACACTCCCTGGGTTCGTTCATCGCAGGGTTCAAATCTGCTGCAACCAAACGGATAAACATCCACCGTGGGACACCACGCCTTGCGGTATGGCAACGTAATTACTACGACCATGTCATCCGGGATGATAACGACCTTGCCCGTCATAGGCAATACATCATCGAAAACCCGCTACGCTGGGAGCTCAATCGCCACTTTGTTGGGATCTGACCTCTGGACTCTCCTCCTCTTGTAGGGGCGGGGTGACCCTGCCCCTTGAGACATTCTGGTTGAACCATCACTCGATCAGTTTGCTGGGCCGTGCCTCCGGCCAGGATCTACACAAACTTGCCGCTGGTGGATCAGACCGGGTTGGACGGGCCCGTCATCTCTGGTAGACTTTTCGCACTCTATGCGATAAAGGAGCAGACGATGGCCGACGTGATCGATCACACCATTTTTGGTGATGACCTGCAGTTGGTCGAAATCGAGCTCGATCCGGGCGAAGCCGTGCGGGCCGAAGCCGGCACGATGACCTACATGGACGACGGGATCGAGATGCAGACCTCCACCGGTGGAGGTGTCTTCAAAGGCTTGAAGCGAGCATTCACGGGTGAGAGCTTTTTCATCACCGCCTTTCTCAACACTGGCAATGTCAAGCAGAGCGTGGCCTTCGCCGCACCCTACCCCGGCAAGATCATTGCGATCGACCTGACCGCGTTCGGCGGCCGCATCCTGTGCCAGAAGGATTCCTTCCTGTGCGCGGCCCAGGGGATCGAAATCGAGGTCGCCTTCACCAAGCGTTTGGGCGCCGGGATCTTCGGCGGAGAGGGCTTCATCCTCCAACGCCTGCAGGGAGACGGTATGGCCTTCGTGCACGCTGGTGGCACGATCATCGAGCGTGATTTAGCCGCAGGCGAATCACTGCGCGTGGATACCGGCTGCCTGGTCGCTTTTGCAGAGACCGTGGATTACGACATTCAATTCATCGGCGGTTTCCGCAATGCCCTCTTCGGCGGCGAAGGGTTGTTCCTCGCACGCCTCACCGGCCCGGGTAAAGTCTACCTGCAAAGCCTGCCCTTCTCTCGGCTGGCGGACCGTGTGCTGGCGGCGGCCCGCTTCCAGAAGGTTGACGAGCGCAAAGGCGCCGCCGGCATCGGGGGCGACATCCTCGGCAATTTGATCAGTGGCCGCTAGGTCATCGCTCATGACCAGAAACAAGCTTGCATCGTTCAGCCGGTGAAGGACGCATACTACATCTCGGTTGAGATCGAGACCACCGGTCCAACCTCGAGCCGCTACCCGTTGTTGGCGATCAAGGACTACATGGAAAAGATGAAGGTGGAATGAGGATGCCCGGACTAGCCGACCAGGCGGCGGGGAGCGGCGATCCACTCCATGCAAGTATCGCCGCTGCGCATGAGGCATGGCAGGTGAGTATGGCCCGCCGCATCGATGAACTGCGCGCACAACTGGCAACCCGCAACCGGGATCACCTGGCGGCGCTGGTCGAAGCCGCCATCGAGCCGTCCGGCCTGCGGCTCATCTACTGGGGGCGGGCAATCCAGATCTCGTGGCCTGAGCTTGAGGTGCGCTGGACCGACGACGGGAAGGTGCTGAGTACCTTTGATACGGCCATGATCCTCTACTACCTTGATGCAACCGACGGCACATCGCTCGCCGACCGCTGGATCAGCTTCCGTGAACTGCCGGACGGAGCCTTCTACCATCAAGCATTTCAGGGATACAGCGGAGACCTGCTCGCAAACCGCTTCGGCGAGAACCCGGATGAGCTGGGGCAGGCAGCCAGCGCAGTTGGTGGCGTGCGTTTGCCGGACCTCGCTCCCACCGCCTATGCCTTCCAGCCGCTGCCGCGGCTCCGCCTTGCAGCTGCGCTCTGGCCTGGCGATGAGGATTTCCATGCTCGCGCTTCTATCCTCTTCGACGCGGCCTGCAGCCATGCGATGACGACCGATGGCCTGGCACTGCTCGGTTCGGGCCTTGCCCGCCGGTTGATCCGAGCCGCAACCTCATGAGCTATGTCTATCGCTTCAAGCCATTGAACCGTTCAGCTACAAGGAAGCCAGCATGAATGCAAATCAAAAACCCTGGCGTACGACTTTGATCCGGCGGATTTTTCTCTCGGCCGATGAACCCCGCCTGAGGGCTGGCTGGCGATTGCTGCTGCATTCGATATTCTTCGGCGTCAGCTTGAGCCTGCTGACGCTGGCCGTGGTAATGGTCGTCTGGAACAATGGGGACCTCTTCGCAACTGGCCTACCGTTAGATGCCACGATCGAACTGATCGCGATTCTTCTCGCCACTTATGTTGCGAGAAGGCTGCTCGATCGGCGCAGCTTCGCCTCGCTTGGGTTCACCCTCGGTCCCAACATGGTCAAGGATCTGGCTATCGGGTTCTGGATCCCAGGACTGCTTATGGGCTTGATCTTCATCACGGAGCTATTCCTGGGATGGTTATCAATCGATTCCTTCGCCTGGGAGACGATGGCCCTGGAGTCCTGGTTAGGCATCTTGCTTCAAGGGCTGCTGCTCTTCACGCTGGTTGGAATCAGCGAGGAACTGCTCAGCCGCGGTTACCAGCTGCAAAATATCACGGAGGGGCTTAACCTTACATGGGGAGTGCTGATCTCATCCAGTGTCTTCGCCGTGCTGCACCTGGCCAACCCGAACAGCAGCCTGTTCTCGAGCCTCGGGATCTTCGCGGCCGGGGTTTTCCTGGCGTATGGCTGGATTCGAACACGCAAGCTGTGGCTCCCGATCGGCCTCCACCTCGGCTGGAACCTATTTGAAGGCACCATCTTCGGTTTCCCGGTGAGCGGGCTCAGGATCGAGTCGCTGATCAAGCAGACCTCTTCCGGCCCGATGCTGATCACGGGTGGAGGCTTTGGACCGGAAGCCGGCTTGATCGTCCTCCCGGCGATGCTCCTGGGTGCATTGATCATCAGGCTCTACACCCGCCAGCGCAACCCCCAGGGGTAAACACCCCGCCACTGACCGCTTCATCCAACAAACCACCCCGTAGTACTCTCTTTCCAGCTATGCTGGATAGTTAGGATTAGGTCTTGACAACCTAGAACACTTGTTCTATACTGCCTCCATCGTAGAACACTTGTTCGATATGGAGGTCGGCCATGTCAACCTACACCCGCACGACTCGTTCCCGCATACCGTTCGATCTCGAAGCAGCATTGCGCGATCTTGCCAAACGAATACGGCTGCCGCGCGCCTCACTCTTTGCCCTGATCATGATCGGGGCGCTGGTTGCCTTCGAGAGTTTCAACTATGGCACGACGGAGTTCGCCCTCACGGATCTGCTCGGTGACCTGCGCTTCGCCAACCTGCGCTGGTCCACTATCCTCGCACTGGCGTTCTGTGGGATGGACTTTGCCGGGATCGCACGCCTCTTCTCACCCCAGGGCGAGGAGGGCCATTCAATGGAGACCTGGTACCTGCTGGGAGCTTGGCTGCTTGCAGCCACGATGAACGCTGCGCTGACCTGGTGGGCTGTCTCGATCGCTCTCCTCAGCCACAATGGGCTCGGAAATGAAATCCTGGGGCGTGAAGATCTTTTATCCAGTGTTCCGCTCTTTGTCGCTATGCTGGTTTGGCTCATCCGCGTGCTGATGATCGGGACGTTCACACTCTCGAGCAGTCACTTTGTGGCTCGCAGCTTATTTGCTCGGAAAACACGCAAGCCCGAACATATGGGCGATGCCCCGCAGGCCACACCTGTGAGCCGCCCGGCACCCGGACTTCAATCGGCTCGCTCTATCAGGCCAGCTCCAAAAGCTAACTCGATCCCCAGCGGATCTACGCGCAGAACGCCGGTCACCGCACGGTCCTCTCGTAGCCAGCGCTGAGAGACAACTGTGCAGACGTACACAAAAGGACGGCTGCGCCAGGGACATCCACAGATCGTCGGGGGCTCCAACCCCCGGCGGTCTGCCCTTGTTTCAATCCTCATACAAATTATCTTTCCATTGGCTCTCGTCACGGCCATCGGGCTATGGATTGCGCACCACGCAACCGTATTCATCCTTTCTTTCCAGGAAGCTGCTGCTTCCCAACAGATCGAATGGGTAGAACTCGAGTCCACCAACAGCATGGTTGGTTTGGGATCATCTGAGACGCAGGCTGTCGCATTGCATGGCCTCACCCCAGAAGTCAGGCGTTGGTCTGCCTCGATTGAGCAATGGTCGTCAGCCTACGAGCTCCCTCCGCTGCTTGTAGCGACTGTCATGCAAATCGAATCATGTGGTGATGCTCACGCTCAGTCACCAGCCGGTGCACGTGGGTTATTCCAAGTCATGCCCTTCCACTTCGAGTCCGGGGAGAATAGTTATGATCCTGAGATCAACGCACACCGTGGGCTTGCATACCTTCGTGGTGCCTTTGATCTCGGTGGGGGAAATATAGGCCTGGCGCTGGCTGGTTATAACGGCGGCCATTCTCTGATCGGACGTGATCCTTCGCTTTGGCCGGAGGAGACCCAACGTTATGTGGGTTGGGGAACAGGTATTTGGGATGACCTGGTCAACGGCGAAGATTCTAGTTCGACACTTGAAGCCTGGCTCGATGCTGGCGGGTTACGTTTGTGCCAGGCAGCCCATGCCTCAAGCGAGAACAGTTGAGGCAAATCCGAGGTATGGTTACACTTCATTTGTTCAAGGAATTTGGCGCGCCTTCCCTGCGCGGCATCCAAACCATGA
>DAOUEJ010000075.1:0-8803 GCA_034430615.1 Anaerolineales bacterium
GGTATCAGGAGCCAGGTATTTCAAAGGTTCCGGCTTTCCGATACCTTCGAATGGGTCGCGTAATATATCATCAATAAGCTTGAGAACTCGAAGAGCTGTTTTGCGATCACTCTGTACCCAGAACTTCAGATCCTCAATGAACTCCGGCTGAAAGACAGCCTCACGCTTTTCAGTCGTCAAGGCCGACCTCGGCCATGAGTTCATCCACCGTCAGGATCTCCCCCGCGCCTTTCATCGCCCGGGCGAGCGATTCCAGTAAGCGTGCAGCGTTTGCGGGCGAACGGAGCAAATGAACCGTCTCGGTTAGACTGGCTAATTCGTCCGCGGCTATTAACGCAGCGGGCTCGCCTCCACGGCGATTAATGATGACAACTTCATTATCTTCGGTTACATCGCTCAGGAGCGATGCAAGCTTCCTTCGTGCTTCCGAATAGCTCACTTCAACGGTCATGAGATGTCTCCTTACTTGTACAACAATATTGTACAAGTATCTCGGTGCTTGTCAAGTTCACTTTTGATGTGTTTGAGCACGCTGGATCCAGTCATTCTATGAATAGGTCGCTCAAATCGAAAAATCATTTAGCCTTTAGTCTCTTCCGATGAATCGAGAGTTGACAAGGAAGGGAGATTGCACCAGCAGGCAAATCCAGACAGCTGAAATTGGACTTGAATTTCCAATAAAAAACGTATATAAATTGTATACAAATGACTACAAAAAGTATACACAACGATCCGATATTGGATGCCCTATTTACCTCCCAGGCCCGAGTGGAAGTATTAAAGCTGTTCTTCCTTCGGTCAAGTGGTCGCCATTACATGCGTGAAATTTCTTCACTGACGGATCAACCCGTCCGCGCTATTCAACGCGAGCTCGCACGCCTTGAAGATGCAGGCTTACTGATCTCAACTGTCGATGGCAATCGAAAATACTTTCAGGCCAATCGGAAATCCCCGGTTTTTTCTGAATTACGATCACTCATGGTGAAGACTGCAGGAATTGGCGATCAGCTAAAGAAAGCTCTCCAAGAAAAATCTGATGCCATTCAGGTGGCCTTTGTTTTTGGTTCCTATGCACGAGGGTCTGAGACCGCAGCAAGCGATATCGATCTCATGGTTATCGGTGAGATGACAAGTCGCGAATTATCCCGCATCTTTGCACCACTCAAAGCGGAATTAGATCGTGAGATAAATCCAGTTATGATCCGAATTCATGAGTTCGAGGCAAATATTGATAAAGGGGATCCGTTCACCCAGTCTATCCTGAAGGAGCCCAAGATTTTTCTAATAGGGGATGATGATGGACTTCAAGCGATGGTTGGCGGAAGGGCAACTTAGAACCCGCAAGGCGAACAAAGAAGAGATACAAGGTTTACTCGAAATCGCGCTGCGCGATTTGAACGATGCAGCGATTCCGGGTCTTTCCACGGACCGTTGTTTCCTTATTGCCTATGAGGGTGCTCTTTCTCTGGCAACGATACCGTTGTACTGTGCGGGATAAGAGACATATGGGAAGGGTCATCATTGGTTGACGTTTCGACTCCTCCCTGAAGTCATGGGTGAAGAGTATGCCGACCTGGCGCTGTACTTTGATCAGTGCCGGACAAAGCGAAATGTTGGAACCTATGATCGTGGTGGCCAAATTTCAGAATCAGAAGTGGATGAGTTGATGTCTGAAGTTAAAGGATTTCAGGAAGAAGTCTTGGAATGGTTGAAGCGAAACCACTCGGACCTGATCTAATCCTCATTTCTTCGCAATGTTAAGCTCGAGCTGCTTCCGATAATAAGGCAAATCGGTCTCATTGGAGCCTAGTGCGAAAACAGCCTTGACACGTCCCTGGCTACATGTACGCTAAGGTTGAACAAGATATGAGTGAAAAATGACCATTGAAGTGAGCTATTCTCAAGCTCGGCAGAAACTCGCATCGCTCCTGGACGATGTAACCAAGGATAAGGAAGTGGTCATCATTAGCCGCCGTGGCGGAGAGCCGGCCGCTTGCGCTCGAATCGTCCACCGGCCTCCCCGAAGGCAGCCAGCCGGCGCGATAATGTGAACTCCTGCAACCCCGATCGTGAGGTAAGTCATGAGAAGGAAGATTCTCCCACTCTGCCTGCTAAGCGCGCTGGCCTTCTTACTGCAGAGCTGCAACCTGCGATTGTCCGGGTCACCGTCGATCCAATCCCATGACCCCGCCAAGGAGGCCATGAGCTACGCTGTGACCGCGCAGGCGCTGAACGATGCGCAGCAGGCTGAAGCGGGGGTTTGGTCGGTTCTAGCCAACCTGGGAATTGGCGTCTATACGGGAGCCGGCGACCAGGTCATGCCCGGCTCAGAGCGGGGGGAGGCCTCTTTCTGGCTCTATGACTTCGAGGTCCCTGCGCTGGCGGGCATGGCGCAGGGAGCCCCCATTCCGTTTGATGGCTACGCTGCGCAGCTCGAAGCGCTTGGCGCTGAAGGTGGTTCTCAAGAGCTGCTCAGCCTTTATCGCGAGGTCTACGCTCGCCATCCTGACCATCCCCTTGTCCAGTTGCTGACGGCGATGGGCGTGGATTTTAAACCCGGAACCATGCTCACGCCTCTCCAGGAGTGGCTACTGCTGCTCGATACCTTCGTCCCGCCGAACGGCGCTCAAGCCGGCCGGGAGCCCGGGGCCCACCTTGCCTCCATGGTCCAGCCCGGGCGCGCCCGGCAGGCCGCGTGCGGTGCGATCCAGGGCGGGAACATCATTCCCTACTGGGGCGTCATGCAGAGCGAGAGCGGCATGGCTGCCCTATTCCAGGCACGGGAACTGTACTACGCCATCCATGGGCCGATGATCGCCCAGGCTGCCAACTATCAACTGACGGCTTCGGGCGCCTCGGCGCATGAGGGCCATGAGGGCAAAGGGGACAAACTGGAGTACATCGTCCGCGTCGAGGTAAATTACTTACCTTGGCAGTCCATCCCGGTCGCCGGGATCTCCTGCGGCGCCCTCACGAATCTGGACTTCCGCGTTCTGGTGGGCGGGCTTTCCAACGTGCTTGTGGATTGGGTCATCCCGGAAGTTTTCTACGCCCACGGGACGGTCGAGGATCAAGAACCATCCACGGACGGAGCCGGTGAAGCCAGGCTGAGCTTCCAGGCGCAGGAGGAAGATGCCCACGGCATCGGCCCCTTCCAGGAGCAAGCCGGTGAGGTCTCGGCGTGGCTTAATCTGCGCATGGGCTTTATATCGGCGGGTATCACCGATCCGCGCTTGCTGCAATTCGTGCCCGAACGAGTCCCGGTGGCGAGTCAGTGGGTCGAGGTCAGCTGGCATGAACTCTGTGACCATTTCACGTTGATCTTCAGCGAGGAACTGCACCAGCAGGCCCCCCAGGTGACGAACAACATCTACATCCAGGGGCCGATCGAAGTGAGCATCGATGCCTCGGCCGATCCGCCTACCTTGGAAGGAGAGGGCTCACTGACCGTGTCGGGAAGTGGAAATCTGGGTGGCTGTCCTGCTCAAAATTCGGGATCAGATCTTGTCACGATCAGCGGAACGATCTCGGCCGGGGAGGGGCAGGACCCGCCCGTGCTGCATCTGTCCATCGTCCACACGATGCAGCTGCAGATTCAAGCCTGTGGCGGTGGCGGTGGTATGCCGGTGCCGCTCACACTTGAGGCCGGTGAGATCGATCTGCCCTTCCGGGACGGCGAGGTGGCAAGCTGGCCCATGACCCAACCATCGGTGACTGCTTTGACGACCTACACGCTTGAGGTCCCCTGCGGGGAATAAGAGGGCGGCAGACACTCAGCACGCCGGGCAGCGGAGCGTCGTGAGCGTTAAAATGCCTTGCTTGGGTCCTGCGATTCCACGGGCTGCTGAAGGATGGACAGTCCACTCCTCGCAGCAGTCCCACTGCTAAGATATTGAAAAAGGATTTCGGACTTTACGTGCGCAGGCGCTCGACACGCTACGCCCTGATCTGAGCCATCCGCGCCCTACGACAGCGCCGTCCCGCATGCGGCTCGGGACGGAAGTGGGACTGTAGCTATGGACATACTGCCCGGGCCGACGCGCCAACCAGAGTCGGGCGCCGGATAGTGGCCGATCGCCGGCTCGATCTCTTCCCGGGTGCGGCCGCCTGCAGGCTATGCCTGCTCCCGGTGGGCAACATCCCACCGGCTGTCATCCCGCCCGAAATCTGGCGTAAGATGGAGTACACATTATCGTGAGAGGATTTCTTATGCCGCGCTTGGCTTCAGGGTATCCTAATCAGAATGTCCTCCGCCTTCCTTCCGTGAGCAGGGCGGTTCTCCTGCTGAGTCTCGCCTGTGCCCTCAGCCTGCTCGGTGCGTGTTCGCCTGCCGGGGAAACGAAAGCAGTTCCCACCGCCGTTCCTGCGACCGGACTGCCGACGGAGGCCGCCCAACCCGAACCCGGCGCAAACCCAGCCGAACCGGCTGCGGCACCCACGCCGGATTTTCCACCGGTCGAAGGACCTGACCCCTCCTACCGGGTAGGGATCTTCTATTACCCGTGGTACGGAACACCGGACGACTACGGGGCGTGGGTGCATTGGGACCAGGCAAGCAACACACCGCCGGAGCGGATCGGCAGCGATTACTACCCCGTGCTGGGAGCCTACAGCAGCCTCGATCCGCAGGTTGTCACCCAGCATTTCGCCTGGCTGCGGGAAGCGGGAGTGGGCGTAATCATCACCTCCTGGTGGGGCCAGGGGACGCGTGAGGACCGCGCCCTGCCCGTACTGCTCGAGCAGGCGGAAAGGTACGGCATCAAGGTCGCGTTCCATATCGAACCCTATGGAGGCCGCTCGGCCCGCAAGCTGTCGGCGGACGTGAGCTACCTGTACCAGCAGTACGGCGATTCCCCAGCCTTTTTCCGCTCGACGGCCGCCAGCCGTTGGAGCCCGGACGACCGGTCCAAAGGGCTGTTCTTCGTTTGGGCGATCGGTGCGCCCGATACGATGTCGTCTCCGGTGGAGGCGAGCTACTGGCGCGAGGCTGTAGATGCGATCCATGCCTTGCCGGATGGAGCCCTGGTGATCGCCAATACAACCGAGACCAGCTGGGTGGACGGCGGGCATTTCGACGGGCTTTACAACTACGCCAGCCTGTCCACGACGGGCGAGGGCGAGTTCAATTGGGCTCAGGGCCTGCCGCCGGAGGCGTGGTACGTCCCCAGCGTGCTGCCGGGTTTCTCCGCCCGGCGAATCGGGTACAGCGAGAGCTCCTACGTCGACCGCCTGGGTGGAGAAACGTACGACAACCAGTGGTCAGCCGCGCTCGGCGTCGGCATCGAACCGGCGATGGTGACGATCACTTCTTTCAACGAGTGGCATGAGGGCACTCAAATCGAGCCAGCTGCGCCTCAGCCGCAGGATTCGCTCTACACGGATTACGGCGCTTTACAGCCCGAGGACTATCTGGCTGCCACGCGCCGCTGGATGGGGGAGTTCCTCGGCCGTGTGTGGCCGGAAGCGGTCGCCGCCCGGCTGTGGATCCAAACCGCCTCGGATTGGACGACGTTCGGCCTGATCGACGGCGGGCGCTGGATCCGCCCGGTGCTGGATTCGGCCAGCCCGGAGGGTAGCTACGCGTGGATGGAGGGCGACCGCTTCGCGCTACAGCAGCCGCTTGCGCGGGCGCAGGCCGGCAACGTGGTCGAGATGGTGGTCGACCTGCAGCTCAGCGGCTTGGAGCCAGGCGGCACGCTGACCTTCGAAATCGAGCGCGGGCATATCGGCTGGACCCAGGTTGAGGTCATGTGCTACGTTGGGGGCGAGACCGAACTCGTCGATACGTTAAAGTGGTTCGCCATCAGCAGTGGGGCGCGGAACACGGTGCAGTTCGACATCCCAGCGGATGCGTTCCTCCCTTGAGTAGAGTTGCATCACGAGGCAACCGCCATAAAGACCGGCAGGCCGCAGGGCGGTGACCTATGCTGCCAGGTTGCCGGGCGCGCGCCCGATGCGGAGTGGGATCTGGCGTGAGGACGCCTGGGGTGGTGGGTGGTTCGAAGGGTTTCGAACCCAAATCCTGCCATGAATTCGGGATAAGTATCCCCCTATGAGATTCAGTGCGCCCGCCGCCTCGTCTCCATCGGTTGCAGCACCGGCTGTAAACAATGCTTCCGGACTGGTCCTGCGAGGCCCGACCTCCAAGGCGACGAGACTTCAAGTTAAGTTCGAGTCCTGTCAGGGTCCGATCACCGGCTGCAGATCCTCCCACGTGCGGCCGCCGTCGACGGTGTGCAGCAGGGCGACCGGGCGAAAGATGTCTTCGACGTACAGGTAATCCGGCACTCCCTGCTCGGGCGGCTGGCGGGCGATAGCCCACCCTTCCTCTACGCTGACGAAGTCGAGCTGCCCGGTCCAGGCAACGGTCTTGACCGCGCGCCAACTGCCACCACCATCCTCCGTGCTTCGATCCGGTACAGCCTGCTCCCCAGATCGAGCAGCCACCAGCCGGCCTGGCCGTCGATGAAATCCATGCTTACCACGTTCGGCCACACCACACTTTCACCGTCCTGGAAGAGCATGGTGTAGCGGAGGATCCAGTAGCCCAGTTCGAATCCGAAATCGGGATGGGAGCCGATGGGGTAGATGATCTCGCAGCGCCGGGAGACACCCACTCTGTCATTCGCCATGTGGTCGCTGCCGATCGAAGTACAGCGATATTGAAACGGATTGTATTGAGGAACCATATCATCCAGGGACTGGCGGCTGTGTGCGAGATCCGCCTGGAACCGGGAGGGGAGAGCCGTGCCGTGGAATAACTCCTCCGGCAGATAACCCCTAGGGAACCGCCTCCGGGAGCGGGAGCTGGCAGGGCAGCCAGGTGAGGGCACCATCCTCCCCGTGCACAAAGTCTCCCCGCCCGCCTCGACGGCCCAGCCTGCAGTCTCCGTCAGCATGTGCAGGGTTTCGAGTCGTATCCCCGACCGGGCCAGAGCCGCTCCTCCAGGAAGCGGGGTTTAATCTCGGTCCGCACCGCAACACCGTCGGTGAGGTGGATGTGCTTCAAGATTGGTTGGATGTTCGGGGGAACCATGCAAAGGATCGGATGCACGCACCATTCGTTGCATTAGATCACCGGACACAGGGTAGGAGACTCGGAACTCGTGTGGCACGCACCGTCGTCAACCACTACCTCCGGCAGGCAGGCTTGAAGCAACCCGGGCGTTCATGCCATGCCCTCCGCCATTCTCTGGCGACATGGCTGCTCGACGCTGGGGTTCCTACAGAGGCCATCGACGATTTGCTCGACCATCGTTCGATCGCGATCACCGTGGTTTACGCCAAGGGTGTGGACATGCACAAGTACACGCCGAGCGAACTGTTCCGATCAACCGGAGACTGAGATATCAGATATCTAGTGAAGATCTAGGCCTCTATTCATTGGAAGTAGTTTGCCTAGTTCTAGGAACATGTTCCAATGGAATCCCTTTGTTGCCTCCACTTGAGATATATTGGGAAGACCCACGTTCGGTAATCTCACCGTTCGATAGCCTCACAAGTCAGTTGACATAATTGCACAAGAAGTCACCAGAAATCACAAGAATCTTAGGTTTTTAACCAGATGCTTCCTGTTAAAGAGGTTACACAAACGTAAGTCAACATTCTCGAAGTGAAATAGACTCCTCAACGATCGGAGAATCCGATTACTCCTGATAGCAGATTCAAATGAAATCGGGTTTCTGATAACCCATTTAATGGAACACTCAATAGTGGGCGATTATTTATGGAACCCTAAATGGAGGGCAATTTGAATAATTATGAGAGGTTTGATAAAGGGCGCCTCAGGCTATTCTTATAATCGGGGTATCTTCTCGTTACTGCGATCCTGTCATCCTGAGCGCTCCCGAGTTGATGATGTCTACTATACTTAAGTTACATTCCCACCTAAGACGCTTGAACCCTGCCCCGCTCTCTCCAAGGCAATTGATTTTCTATGCCAGCGGTTCTCGTAGCGTATCGATGCGTAGCCCATAATCACTAAGGTTTACGAAGGGCTTCGTCGTGGTGGCCAACGTTGCGCAGCAGGAGTGCCCCCTCTTCTATTTGAAATGTTATACGCAAGGATCGGCTTGCCCTAGCCTCCCAGATCCCTGTAGTACCCTGGATTTTCCTTACCCGAAGACTGGGATATTTCAAGTCCTTGGCCATCCATCGCAGCGCTTTTTTTACTCGCTCTTGATCCTCATTCTCCAAGGATAGGTAAGCGTGTCTGAAGCGCTTTGAAAGCACGAGGCGCATCAGTCGCTTTCCTCGTCCAGTGCGGCGATCAGATCGTCCACGGTGTCATACGATTCGACTCGACCCTCGGCGATATCTCGCTCGGTTTCTTGTTCAGCAGCCTGCCAGGCCTTACTCCAGAAATAGCCTTGACTCTTGTCGATTAGCTTCTTTGGTGTGAGGATGATCCGGTCAGCCTCGAGATGTACGGATAGGAGATCTCCCTCTTCCACATTGGCTTCCCGGCGTACAGAGGCTGGCAATGTGACCTGCCCATGACGGGTTACCTTGGTCAGTTCTTCTTTATTAGACATACGCAACTCCATATTTCGTAAATTAGTAATATACTACTACAATAACATTCAAAATCAAGAGTGAACCAGTTCCAATTTGGGTATTTCTTGTGCTGGTGAAAAAAATCGATGTGGCAAGGTGGTACAACAGATTCAACACGATCGGACGCGCGTATTGCCGATCTTCCCTAATGAAGCGGCCTGTTTACGCTTGATCGGTGCGATCCTGATGGAGATCAGCGAGGCGTGGGAAACGATAAAAGCCCATCTTGCTTATTGAGGAGATTTGA
>DAOUEJ010000076.1:0-2659 GCA_034430615.1 Anaerolineales bacterium
GCTGCCACAGTGCACCCCTGGCCATCACCTGCGCTTCCCACAGATTGGCGAATTCATCCTCCAGGTGAGGCATGCGCTCGAAGATATCAGTCGAGAGATAGGCCGTAATCCCGATCGCTATTAAAGAAAGAAGCAGCGCCAGGATGGTTGGAAGGCGTGGTCTCACGCTCACACTGGCCGTTGATCCGCGCCAACTGCCCGCACGGCATCGAGCGCGGCTTGGTGCAGCAGACCGTTGGAGGCGAGCACACCGAAATTGGCCGTCAGCTCACGGCCGCAGGTGAAGTCGAGCGGAGTGCCGCGCAGGTCGGTTACTTTGCCGCCGGCTTCTTCTACGATCAAGGCTCCTGCGGCTTGATCCCAGATCTTCTCCTTATAATCAGGGCGCTTGGAAGAGAGCAGCCGGAAAATGAGTTCTCCCGCACCCCCGGCAAGAATCGCCGATTTGGCTGCGCTGTCCATCCTGACCGGGGGCGCATCAATGCCCATCTCATCGACCAGAGCATCGATTTTCTCGGCGTCCGTATGGCTGGATTCAAAGGAGCGCAGGACGCGGGCCTGGGCCGGGTCGGATCGAGACGAGACGCTCATCCGAAGTGATTCCCCACCATCCAGATGGAATAACCAGCTTCCCTCGCCGCGCACCGCCAGGACTGCGCAACCGCTTCCGTCAGTATCAGTGACGAGGTCGGTGTTTAAATTGGGGCATCCTATGGCAGCCACGAGCACCCGTCCCTCTTCAATTAAGGCCAGCGCAGAGACGTACTGGCCACCACGCAGGAAGCCCTTGGTCCCATCGATCGGATCGTAGGTCCAGAACCGTGCATCCGGCTCGGACGCACCATGGTCGATCCAGCGCGAGATCTGCTGCAGGGTGACGCCTGGATGGAGCCGGTCCACATAGCGCGCGATTGCGGCCAGCGTCTCAGCCTGTTCGGGCTGCTGCAGGACCTGGCTGTCTTCCTCACCCACCATCAGGTCCCGGGGAAATCGTTCCTGGAGCATCTGTGCCACGATCGCCTGGGAGGCGAAATCGGCGACCGTGACCGGTGAGCGATCGGACTTCGAGATCGTGCGCGGTGCGAGCTCGCCCTGGATCGAGCGTGAGAGCACGGCCGCTTTACGAACAGCATTTAAGGCGAAATCTGCCTCTTCGACATGGGTTTGAAACACGGGTTCTCCTTCTTCCAGGCCGGGTAGGGTGCCCGCTATGATGGGTTCCAGGACGGTACAATTGTACGTGATCTAACCTGAGAGGTAGGAATCCTGTGCGCCAATCGATACTCGTGTTGAGTTTGCTTATGCTCCTGACTGCCGGCTGCGCCGTCAACCAGGAAGTTGAAATCACCCCAACCCCGACCACGTTTCAACCCTTCCCGGCGACCAGCACACCGGATCAACCAGCCTCGGCCAAAGCACTTCAGGAGCCGACCCCAACGAAACCTCCAGCGGGCATCCCCGGGACAGCCAGCCTGGCATGGGTAGAAGTAGCGCGAGAGTTCAACCGGCCCGTGTTCCTGACCTATGCCGGCGACAGCCGTATTTTCGTCCTCGAGCAGCGCGGGATGATCTGGATCCTGGAGAACGGACAGCGGCTGCCCGAACCCTTCCTCGTATCCGGGACAGGGTGAGAGACCAGGGTAATGAACAGGGGTTGCTAGGTCTGGCTTATTACCCGGAGTACCTTTCAAAAGGCTACTTCTACGTAAACTACTCGGGTGCGGGTGGTGCCACACAGATCGCCCGCTTCCACGCCAGCGATGACCCGCAGCGCGCCGATCCAGCGAGCGAATCACCCGTGCTCGCGTTCGATCAGCCCTATGCAAACCATAACGGCGGGGCGTTAGTTTTCGGACCCAACGGTCTGTTGTACATCGGTGTTGGAGATGGTGGATCAGGCGGTGACCCACAGGGGTACGGCCAGCGTCTGGACACGCTCCTGGGGAAGATCCTGCGGGTCGATGTCGATCAAGATCTGCCATACGTGATCCCCCCCGATAACCCCTTCGCCGCCGGCGGCGGTCGTCCCGAAATCTGGGCTTTTGGACTGCGCAACCCCTGGCGCATCGCTTTCGATCAAGCGACCGGCGACCTGTATATCGGCGACGTGGGACAGAACAGTGTGGAGGAAGTTGACTTCCAGCCCGCTGCTGCCCCCGGTGGCCGCAACTACGGATGGAATCTGCGCGAAGGCAGCCGCGCTTACGCTGGCGGGACCGCCGAGGGATTGATCGAACCCATTGCCGAGTATGACCACTCGCTCGGGTGCTCGGTGACGGGCGGCGTCGTCATCCGCGATCCGCGCTTACTGGATTGGGCCGGGGTCTACCTGCATGGAGATTTCTGCAGCAGCCGGGTGTGGGGACTGCGCCAGAATGGACAAGGTGGATGGCTGCAGGCGGATTTGCAGCAGACGTCGTGACTTACTCTCCCCGCTAAAGCGAGGGAGCTTCCAGGGCTACGCAGTCCCCATTGGGATACGTTGACGCCCTAACGCTCAGTCCGAGCGCAAGTATATTTAAAGCGGCGTTTGTATCTCTGTCGAGAGTAACGCCACAATCGGAGCAATAATGCACGCGAACGTTCAGGCTTTTGGCGACAATTACACCGCATCTGCTACACGCCTGGCTTGTGCTGCGCGGGTTCACGCCAACGATCT
>DAOUEJ010000077.1:0-5216 GCA_034430615.1 Anaerolineales bacterium
CCCACTGTGGATTCAAGATCAGGCGTGACCAGTGCCGTGGCGCAGCCTGTAATGAGCAGCATGATTATGATGACTTGAGTGAATTTCAATTCTTTCACGCCACCTTACCCAATATAGGCTCCATCCTGAAGTATGGGCTCCCGTTTAATGACCTAGGATAGCTCAAGCCAATTCCAATTCATTGAACAATGGTGCCATTTTGGTCTAATCTGATCGCATGTCAAGCAGACCAGCAGTGAGCTGGGTATATGTTTATCGCAAAGCGATGGGTGCGAGCAAACCTACTGGCCACTCTTTTCGTTACGCTATTTAAAATGTCCGGGGAATCGACATCTTAAGATTCTGGCCAAGGAACAGATGACAATGATCACTGACCCAAGTGGATTTTCTCACCAAGTGCGTTTGATCGAGCACGCTAGGTTATCCAGGAAAACGGTTTTTCCCAGGCTGTCCCTGCAGGAGACTCGGTACCGGGTCAGGCACCATATCCCTCAATTCCGTGCTGCACTGATCAAGCACCCCGCGAACTGTGTCAGCCAGTTGATCCAACTCGATCGTCCGGAGATGGTCCTCACCCGTTGCCAATGCCATGATCGCAATTCGCAGCAGCTTTTCCCTAAACTCCCCATCCATGCTGGCCACCTCCATCTACGAACTCTCGCCCGATAACCCGACCACGAACTCAAAGGTCCTGACGGGCACGCCATCAACGTAGATCCGCATCTCATGCGGGCCGAGCGGATCGCCATTCTGTAGAATCCAAGAATTGCCAAGGACCTGATCCGCCGCATCCTGGCAGAACTCGGTCGTGGCGGTGCGGCCGTCCTTCGCAATGGTGGTGTCGCCACCAGTCTCGACCGTGCCCCACGAACGAGGTGGAGCAGGCAGCTCATACTCCTCCCGCCAGCAGACCGAACCACGCGTACTGTCGAGGATCATTATCCAGCCATATTCCAGGCCTTCGCGATAGGGCACCTGGTCAGTGGGGAAGAAGAAGCTGCCCTGGTCGTCTAACTCGAAGATGCCGAAATAGGCATAGATCACTCGCAAATCGTCCGCAAGCTGCAGATCGAGATGCGGGAGTGTATCCCAGATCTCCTGCGGCAGCTCCATTCCCAGGAACGCGGAGCGAACGAGGTACTGCTCGGCCAACGAAGGATCGGAGATCGTGTCGTCCAAGTAGCAGTACCCTAGGTAGTAGTTCACCTGTGCATCGTAGATATACTCGTCGTACACACGTTTGAGATTTGAAACCGCCTCTTTGCATTGATCGAGTTCAGCCATTGCAATCCCCAACCCATGGTAGGCATCATGCGCCCAGAAGGAGCCGCTGCTTTCATACAAACGGGCTGCCTCTTCGTAGTAGGGGACGGCCTCGGCGTAGCGCTCCTGGTCGAGGAAGATGCCGGCCAGGCCGAAGTAGCCCTCCGGGTTGCCCGGATCGATGGCGATGATCTGCTTATATTGATTGGCAGCTAGGTCGGTTTTGCCCTGGTACCCGTAGGCCACCGCCAGGTTCCTGCGGGCGATGGTATTGTGCGGCGCAATCTCGATCGAGCGCAGGTACCATTCGACCGCGCCCTGCAGGTCGCCCTGCTGGCGCAGCATCAACCCCAGGTTGTCCATGGCGTCGCAGTAGCCGGGGTCGGCCTCGATCGCCCGCTCATAAAGCATCTTGGCCTTGTCCCACTCGCCGGTCTTCTGCAGCCCCATCGCCCGGTTGTAGTAACTGCGAGCACTCTCATCTAGGCTCCCGCACACGATCTCCCCGGAGAGTTGACTGGCTGTGGGGAGGGGGGTCGCTTCCAGCGTGGGGCTGGAGCTGGTTTCCCCCGTCGCCGTGGGCTCTACGCCCGGGCTGAGCGGGGTGGAACTCGCCGAATCCGGAGATGTCGACTGGCAGGCTGCAAGCCCGAGCAGCAGTGTTCCGATGAGGAGCGCGGTTTTCCTCATACCTGTATCAATCCTCACGCAGATCTCGCTGAAGCCAATGACGCACGAACAGGTACCACAGATATATCGCCAGTCCGTCCAACAGGATCGCGCCGGGGGCAAAGCAGATACGCTCGGACAGGTCTGAAGCGGAGCGCGAAAACGAGATGAATGGAAGGCTGGTCGTGCTGCTGAACTGCCGCTCACCCGGTCCAAAGGAGACCCAGGTGACGACGGCGCTGAAGGCAGTGAGCAGGAGCGCCCGGACCAGTGCGGAGAAGTGTGGATAACCCTGACCGAGGATCGCCAGGCCAGCCAGAAGGAATGTCCCCCCCGCCATCCCTACGACCCAGCGCGGCGCATGAAACCCGGTATCACTACCCCAGATGGCGATCCCGATATAGATCAATCCCACCACAGCGGCGAGCAATCCGAAGACGATTGGGTTCTGTTTTGCTCCATCGCCAGATTGACCCATGGGCGCCTCCATCGCCTGGAACGCTAATTATAGTTTGAGGTTGTCACCAGTCTACACCAAAGGCGAAGAGTTCCCTGGCGGCTGGAGATACCAGCACGTATGATCGTCCGACTGCTGGCTGTGGTAATACGGCCATCGATCAATTAGATCCGCACATCACTGCAGATACGTTATCTAGCATGAGGACGCATTTACTATATGAGGAAGGTTGAACACATGTAGTATGATGGGTATAGACAGTCCTTTGTGAGAAGGTCAATCCCCTCTTCGACCACTCTGTAACAATACCTTCTCTCATCACCGCACGGTGCCATAAAAATAGGGAGGACGGAAGATGCGAGTCCTGCTCACGAACCACTTCCCTTTGGAGGGTAGTGGATCTGGCATCTATACCCAAAATGTGGCTCGAGAACTCACCCTAAAGGGTCACGATGCGCTAGTGATAACACCTGCACATGAAGAGCAAATCGGCTTCCCTTTCGATGTGCGCTCGATCCTATTCATGCCGGACGGTCCGGTGGATGATGAGGCTAAGCGCCTGCCCTTTAATTTCCCCTGTTTCACCACCCATCCCTTGAGCAGCACAACGTACGGTGATCTGTCCTCTGATCAACGTCAAGCGTATGTGGAGGCTTTCTGCACTGCGACGGCAGAGGTCGTCGCTGAATGGAAGCCCGATATCATCCACGCGCAGCATTTGTGGGTAACAGGATATGCAGCCCACGCAACCCACATGCTGTATGTTGCCACTGCGCATGGAACCGATCTCATGGGTATGCGAAAGTACCCCCATTGGCGAACCTTTGCGCTAGAAGGCGCCTATCATGCCTTTGCCATTATCGCCATCTCGAACCAGGTCGCCGAAGACACCCAGCAGCTTTACAGCGTTGCACCAGACCGTATACGGCTCATCATGAATGGCTTTAATGAAGCCATCTTCCGGGTCCTTCCAGTAGATCGCGAGGAGATCCTTGCCGGGTACGGGATCAAAGGAAAATTCCAGCATATTGTCAGTTTCGTTGGCAAGTTAACCGATTTCAAAGGCGTGGATGTCCTGCTCGATGCTGCAGCTATTTATGAGAATGAACTGGAGGATATCTTGACGCTCATCGTCGGCGATGGCGAGCTCAGGCAGACGTTGGAGGAGCAGTCGCAGCGTCTGGGATTGAAGGGCGTTCATTTTCTCGGCCATCAAACCCAACCGAATGTAGCCAAGATCTACAATCTCGCCGATATCTCTACGGTGCCCTCACGCGTCGAGCCCTTTGGGTTGGTAGCCGTGGAAGCCATGGCATGCGGTACGCCCGTGGTTGCAACCAATGAAGGTGGCCTCCCCGATTTCATTCACGATGACGTTGGCGCTCTTGTGAACGTGGACGATTCCGGTGGCCTGGCAGCGGCAATCATAAGCGAAATGCGTTCAGGGGCAAAAAAGCGTAAAGGGCCTCTCGCCGCGAAATACGCACTCGAAGGTTTTTCGTGGTCGATCCAGGTTGACAAAATGATCGCGGTCTACGATGAAGCCGTTCAGAGGAGATGAGAGACAAGAACGAGCATTGTATCAAACGTAGTTAAGGGAGTGCAGTGAGCAAGTATACGGAATCGACGATCGCCCTGGGCATGATCACTCGACATTTTAATGACCCCAAGCCCATCTTGCTCTTTTTAGAGAATGCCCGAAGGTATGGCCAAGTCATTGATCGGGTGATTGTTGCCTATTCACACAGCAAGGACGAGTCAACCGTCGCTGAGGTTGAAAATCGGATCCCGTTAGATCTCCTCCTGGTCTCTGATCTAAACATTTTGCGATCCCAGATGTATCAGACCGGTCTCTCGGCAGAAGCGATCAAGGATTTGCTGGATCTGCCTGATGGCGGTGAAGACGGTGAAATCCCCTACGGTGCCTATCGCAATGCGGTGCTTTTCAAGGCTTTGCTGGACGGAATTGACTACCTGCTGTTCTTTGATACGGATGTGGAGCCGCGCGTGCTTACCGACCTTGATGGAATGGAGGCGCAGTGGCGGGAGATCGATTTCGTTGGGAGCCATCTACGTTCGTTAACTAGGGAAAATATCTCGGCAACGACCAGCGAATACTCGGGTTATTACATTATCCCGCCCATGTCTTTCCCTGGATTGGGCGAATTGCTTACCGGGTTGGGCAAGGGGATGGCATTGGAATACATGGAGGACTGTCACGAACATCGGTGCTTGAATTTGGGGCCAGTGTCACCGGGCTTTCCCAGGCTAACCAACAAGCCCTTAGGGGGAAACCTGGGCCTCGATCTCAGAAAAGCGTGGCGGCTTGCTCCGTTTTATTCCACGATCTATACCTTCTCGAATATGACAGTGAAGGGGCGCGGAGAGGATACGCTTCTTGGCCAGGCGATTTCGGCCTCCAATGGCCAGATCATGGATGTGGATCTGCGAATCTTCCATCATACCTACAAGGGCTTCCCGTTCGTTCCGGATATCCGCAGGAAGTCGATTCGCGATCGCTTCTATTGGGCTTGCCTTGGCTGGATCGGGCGTAATCCTTTTCTGAGTTGGTATCTCGACCAGTTGGGGAAACTGGAAATAGACTTTCGATCCGAGACCGCCATGCAGCGAATCGGCCTCGAGATTGGCGGCGAGAAAGCGGCAATGCATTTGAGGGATCCACGTTTTAAGGGGCTCATAACTGCGTTCGAGGCTTCCTTTAAAGGCTTGCCTGACGTCATTGATCGCTATCAACGCTTGATGCAGGGCTGGCAGGCCTTTCTTCGTGCGATCGGGCAAGAACGACCGCCCAGCGAGGTGGAAGATC
>DAOUEJ010000078.1:0-3567 GCA_034430615.1 Anaerolineales bacterium
ACATCGTGGACGATTCCAGCCGTAAGTTGTCCAACGGCCGCCAATTTTTCCGATTGAACCAGCTGTGCCTGGGTTGCTTGAAGTCGGGTATTGATATCTGCCAGTTCCTTATTTCGTTGAACAGTCTCGCTGTATAAACGAGCCGCTTCTTCCGTCCGCTCACGCAGACGCATCGTCATGATGTCAAAGGCATTGGCAAGCTCGCCGATTTCATCACTTCGATCCAGTCCACTGCTTTGTTCAAGGTCGCCGCCAGCAACGGCCTGCGATATCGCCCGCAGTCGCAAGATTGGACGCGCAACATGCTGTGCAAGGAAGTAGCCGAGGACGATGACGGCCATCGTCCCCAGTGTAAAGATCAAACTAAAGGTGTCACGACTCGTCGAGAGGGTGTTCAGCATATAATCGCTGCCAACGATAACACCCAGGTAGCCCCTGGATTCATCGCGCAGGGTTAGCGGGGAATAAATACCCTCATACTCTCGCCCATAAAGCGCCAGGCTTACTGTGGTTGATTGAAAACCTGCCTCCCTTGCACTGAGAGGTGCTAATTCCAGCAAATCGAAGCCGCCCTCTGGTTCTACCAACGTGGTTGAGACCAGCTTCCCTTCTTCGTTCAGGATAACGATATCTGCCAGGGCCTGACTCTTTAACTCAACGATCGCCGTCTCGACACGTGACCCAACCAGTAGGATGCCGAGCAGATCCCCATTCTCGCCCAGGATGGGTGCCGTTGTGATGAATATCGGCCCCCACTGAGAGTCTGCTATACCAACGTATTTATCCCCGCGATTGTCGACGATGCCATTCATGACGCTCTGGACAGGTTCATAGACTGAAAAATCGTCGCCAGAAAAGGTCTCTACATTACCAGTGTCCAGATCATGGTAAAGCACCAGGACGGCCCGACCATGAGTGTCCAATGCTCCCAGAGTCTCGATCTGGTCGTTTAGGGCTACACCGTTGAAGAGAGGTATTAGCAGATCTCGATCCTGCATTTCAATGGCTTCGGGAATGCCTTGCATATTGGCCAGCAGCCGCGCCACGCTCAGTTGTTTGCGCTCAAGACGGACGATGCCGTCCGCAGCAACGACATTTGCCTCCACCAATTGATTGTCGAACCGCTCCTCGTACGAGGAGGACACCAGACGGGTGATGACATAAACCCCGAGCATGGCGATGATCAGGGTGAGGATCGCATAGGGTGCAACGAGCTTGGTGCGGAGGCTGTAGAGCGTAGGATAGCGGCGCGCGAGAGCATCCAAGCGCTCACGCACGCGCTCGAACCATGTACCAAACCGGGAGATGATGGAACGTATACGTTCCACTATAACTGCCTCTCCACAATACCGATTATAAATCCTGCCCCACTCCGCGCAGTCTCGTTCCAGTCTATTCGGCTGGAACGCCAGGTATAACGAAAATCGGTAGTTTGGATCCGCCAACCTCCTTCCCACGTGATCCTGCGTTCAGGTCGGATCATGATAGAAGCATGGATGAGATTAAGGGCATGGCTCAACAGCCACGATCTTTTCCTTACGTGCACTCGATCGCTTGGCCTTATACATCGCATTATCAACAGCATCGATGAAGCTTTCGATGCTCTTAAACTGCGGTGACCACTGGGCCACCCCAAGGCTCACGGCTAGGTTGCCAGACTCAAAGTTGGCCTGATCAATCTCATGTGCAATCCGGCCCGCAACCGCCGTCGCTTCCTTACAGTCCGCCTCTGGCAGCACGAGAACGAATTCATCCCCACCGTAGCGCGTCGCCAGATCGACCTTGCGTACAGAGCGCTGGATGGCAGACCCAACACATTTCAAGGCCTCATCACCCGCTTTATGGCCGAAGTTATCGTTGATTACTTTCAGCTCATCAACATCTACCATGATGATCGAGAGTGGCCGCTGGTAGCGGTGCGCGCGCTCGATCTCAATGGCCAGCGTGTCCTGCAGCTTATGCCGGTTGTAGAGCTCGGTCAGCGGGTCGGTAACCGCCAGACGCTGGACTTCTTCGAAGAGACGCCGGTTCTCGACGATCAACCGCCGGCGCTCAAGCGCCCTGGAAAGAACCATCTCGAAAGTCGCCATCGAGTCGAGTGGTTTCGTGAGATAGTCATACACACCGGCACGTAGCGCAAGGACCGCTGTTTCGACTGAAGCGCTGCCGGTCAGGATTAAAGCCTGGACTTCGGGGTCAATCTTACGCGCAGCTTTAACCAGGTCGATACCGTTGTAGCCGGGCATGTACAGGTCAACCACCATCAGATCGAACTTCTGCTGGCGAATGACCTGCATGGCTTCACCACCATCAGCCGCTTCGATGATCGTCAAGCCCATTTTTTCTGCGCGGCGGATCAGCAGACTCCGGTAATCGGGATCATCCTCAGCGATAAGGATAGTCCCGGATCCTGGGTTGATCTCTGCCTGTTCGTCGACCACGTTCGATCCTCTCTAGTATGCTGGCAACTCGAGGTGAAGCCAGCCACGCTATGCTCTCCTCGTATCGATCATACACGAAAAGCACAGCCTGGAACCTTGCAACCAGATTACACAAGCAAGGCCATCAGGAAACATGCAAATTGGATGCTTTGACCCCCGCGAACTACGTTATGTCTACTTATTGATTACCCCATTATGCAAACTATGGCATGCATAGATGAAGGACATACCCTAGGATAGCGATATGTGCAATCATGCGCAATATGCAATCAGGCATACTCCTGCAACGCAATATGAAAGTCCCCGAACAGTTGTCCGGGGACCTGAAGTTGAAGTTTCTTCTCTAACTCAATCGAAGACGATTGTATTGGTGGGTGCGGCCGTCGCCGTCGGTGGTGAGGTATTCGTCGCCGTAGGGTTGAGTGACGTCGGTGTCCGGGTTGGTGTGCGGGTCCGGGTCGGGGTAAGGGTCCGGGTCGGGGTACGGGTTATCGTGGGTGTATTCGTCGGCAGCGGGGTATTGGTAGGTGTGGCAATCGACAGCGAAGTGCTCAGATTACAGCTGCCCCAACCAGGGAAGGTGAAGATCAAGTCAGCGCTGAAGTTCCCGGCCAGCGGTGACCCGTTTAGATCGAAATCGGCATCCCAATAAACATTCTGACCCTGGTTGAGGGCGATGTTCGGCGCCGATGCTGCTACCGGCGAGTTGTAGGAGTTCGTACCGTAGTAGGCGTTGCCCTGGAAGATGAATTCGTTGAAGTAGGCCGGCGGGGCCCAGCTCGTGTCCCAGTAGAGACGGGACCAGGTCAGCAGCGCCGGGGCGACGTTCAGGTTGCGGACACGCACCTGGAAGGAATCACCGCTGATGCGTCGCCGCGTGATCGAGAGGTTCGAGCAGCTTGGCGTCGGTGTGCTTGTGGGCGTGAGCGTGCGCGTCGGGGTCAGGGTAATCGTCGGCGTCAGCGTACGGGTTGGAGTCCGGGTAACCGTCGGGGTGCGCGTGATAGTCGGTGTGTTGGTCGGGGTGAGCGTCTCTGTCGGGGTCGGGATGTTGGCCGGCGCGCCGCTGCGGAACAGGTTGCAGGACGGGTCGCTGAACTGCACGAAAAACCCGAAGTGCGAAGAG
>DAOUEJ010000079.1:0-14267 GCA_034430615.1 Anaerolineales bacterium
GATGAGTGAGGCGATCCTGGTCGCAGTCAAGGACACCGGCGCCGGGGTAGGGGAGCAGGACCTGCCCCATGTCTTCGAGCCCTTCTTCCGGGCCGATGAAAGCC
The DNA here is from genome assembly GCA_034430615.1 of Anaerolineales bacterium. Taxonomy (GTDB): domain Bacteria; phylum Chloroflexota; class Anaerolineae; order Anaerolineales; family E44-bin32; genus E44-bin32. Next base: position 105 of record DAOUEJ010000079.1, read on the forward strand.
GTCGTCGTGAGGATGGTGGTGGCACAGGCGCCGGCTTGGGCCTGGCGATCGCGCGCGGTCTGGTCGAAGCGCACGGCGGGAGGATCTGGATGGAGAGCGATCCCGGGGTAGAAACGACGGTTCAATTTATCCTGCCCCAGGTCGATGTGGATCAGACATGGAGTGGTAGATGAGGAAGATCTTCGTGTTGGTATTGCTGGCAGGGGTCGGGGCTTGCTCGAAGCCGGTGTTGTCAGAGAGCCTGGCACTCGCTGCCGCTACTGTGGAAGTTGAACTGCAGGATCTTGGCCCGGCACCCGAGCTTACGAATATGATCTGGTTGAACAGCGACCGGCCGCTCACGCTCGAAGCGCTGCGGGGCAAGGTGGTCCTGCTCGAGATGTGGACGTTTGGTTGTGTGAACTGCCAGCGTGTAATTCCCTACCTCGTTTCCTGGCATGAGAAATTTATCGAGGCAGGCCTGGTAATCATCGGCAATCACTACCCCGAATTCTCCTATGAGCAAGATCTTGGAAACCTGCAGGAAGCTATCGAGCACTACGGGATCCCGTACCAGGTTGCCCAGGATAACGAGGGGCGAACGTGGCGGGCGTACAAGAACCGCTACTGGCCGACGCTTTACCTGATCGACAAGAAAGGGCACCTGCGCTACGTGCACATCGGTGAGGGGCGCTACGAGGAGACAGAAACAGCTATAAGCCAGCTCCTGGATGAACCCGGCCTCTGAGTCGATCCCCTGAATCGCTATTCCCCAAACAAGGTTTCACCGCGCGCTGGGTCCGCAACTGGGCCATCGGTGATGGAGGCGTAGAAATCTTGGTCGTAATCCCGGGTGCGGACGACAACCGGCATCGGCACGGCGTGGCCGAGAATGAGCGCCTGCTGGCGTGTATCCAGCCGGGCGAGCACCTCACGCAGCGTGCTGGCCCCGCTTACCCCTGAAAAGACGGCGCGGATATCAGCGTCGTTATCGAGCAGGCAGGTCACGCGGGTGCCGATCTGGCTCATGACTTCATCTTCAATTCCGCTTGGCCGCTGGTCGACGATCAGTAGGGTAACGTTGTACTTACGCAGCTCACGGGCGATGGCGCCAAAGATGGTATGGGCAGCGATTTGCGGGTCGAGGAATTTATGCGCCTCCTCGATCACGATCACCAGCGGACGCGGCTCTTCCGCCTTGCCTCCGGCCGCCAGGTTCTTCATCTGCACGTAACGGGCATGGATGCGGCGCGTAAGGTAATTGGCAACGAGCACATACGCGGCGAGGGTGTTGCCGTAATTTCCGAATTCAAGCACCACGCTGGTGCCGATGCTCAGACGCTGGAAGATGTCGTCCACCACCCGGTCGGCAGCGCCCTCCACCAGGAAACCCATGCGGGGGAAGAATGATTCGAACTTCCGGCGGATAGCGCCCAGCGTGCCGGGCACGATGCGGCCGGTATCGATCATGTCCTGCAGGTCGTCGTCCTGCTCGGTTTCGGAGAGCAAGCGGCCGATCCAGTTTTTACCCAGCCGCCGGTGTAGGAAGTACAGCGCCTGGGTCTGCACATCGGTCAACCCGAGCAGCGAGGCCAGCATCTCAACGTCTTCCGGTTCCAGGTCCTCATACCCGATGGTCAGGCGACCATCGATCTTGCTGCCGCGGGCGCGCGAGGTAACCTCGTCCAGCGTGATCACGCTCACCCGGCCGTCCTGGTATAGCTGGCGCAGCCCCTTGTACTCCCGCCCGGCCTCATCCTTCACACTCCAGCCGTAATCGTTGTGCATATCGAAAATAAGGGTAGAGGCCAACCCGGATTGGACGATCCCGGCCAGGATGGTCCGTGTGATGAAAGACTTGCCTGTCCCGGTTTTTCCGAACACGCCCGAGGAGCGTTCGACGAAACGCGCCAAATCGAGGTTCACCTGTACTGCTTCCATGTCGAGCGGTGTGCCGACATAGAAGTGGGTTTCATCCTCTTCACCGAAGACACGGGCAACGTCCTCAGCAGACGCTTCGAAGACGTGCGAGAAGTGGGAAGGGATGGTTTTGATCGGCCGGGGCTGATCCTGGTCATCTTCGAGCATCAGCATCGGGCTGACATGCAGCGTTCCATATGCGACCTCGCCCTGGTACACGTCCAACGCAAAATGGTCATCACCCTGGGGTGGGCGGTGGATTAAACCCGGATCGCTGGCCTCGAGTGCGATGTCGGTGATCAAGCCGAAGAAGGTGATCCCGGTTTGACGGCCGTGGATCACCACATAGCGTCCAACCGCCAGGCGTTCGAGCGTAAATCCGGGGTCGAGACGTATCTTCAATCCGCTCGAGAGCGAACCCTCGAGGACCTGGCCGAGCGGGCGACCAACGCCGCGCTGGCCGAGGAATGTGTCGAGTTGGGATGGCTCACTCATGCAGGCCTCTCTCTATGGTTAATCCTTCTTTCAGGTATCGTCGCTGATATGGCATGCGGTTATGAAAGTCCGGGCTGGAGCGTATGCAGGATCGTCTCCAGGCGAGGGAGATCGCCAGCCAGGAAGCGGGCGATCGTTCGACCGGCCTGGAGCAGGAAACGTTCCCGCTCTCCTGCTGGGTAAGCAGCCGCCATATGCTTCAACACGGCCGCAAGCAACTCATTCCCCGGCACGCCCTCAGCGTTCAGAATCTGGCGTGTGAAACTCAGGTCCCGGCTGAATTTGAGCAGAGCCTCCTGTTCCATGAGGTAGACTGGCGCCAGGGTAAAAGGTGGTTGGGGCGGGAGACCGCTGAAGAAGTGGCCAGCTTCCAGGTATCCAAGCGTGAGAGCACTGAATTCAACGGGAGCCTGGCGGTTGCGTTGGGCATCCGCCAGTTGTTCGGCGGGCAGATCATCCAGCGTTGCCATCTGCCGGGCAAACGGGTCATCTTCGATGCGGATGTCATGGATCACGCCGATCACCTGCACGCGGCCATCCTCGGCTTCGGCCTGGCAGCATGCGCCGAAGGCCGGCAGCCCGAGGCTGGAGGTGCGAACAGCACCTGAAAATGTCTGGGTGCTGCAGCGAGTGACCCGTCCGATAGGTTCTGACACGTCGGACATCCCTGCCTCTCCTCTCATGACAAGGACCCCGATGCACCTGTAAGGGTCTTTGTCCATGATTTCTGTGACGCCTCGGGTTTCAATCCCCGCTCGGCAAGCGCCCTGGCGATCCAGTCCTCGAGCATCCTGCCCTCGGCATGCGTTACAACAGCCAGCTCATGGGCCCGGATCAGGGCATACGGAAAGCCTCCTGTCGTGCGGCCTTCCCGCAGGATCCCGGCATGGACTCGGTCCAGCAGCGGCTCGCTCTCAGCCACCCATCCAGGCACTTCGACCCGCAGGATTTGTCCCTGGGTCGTGTGCAGGTAAAAGAAGTGAATCGCTTGTCCGGCAGCTTGAAAGTCACGGTTCAAGGGTGAAGCCAGGCCAAAACACGGGCTGCGGTGTCCCACGGGGAGCAGACGGAAAAATAGTTGACGGTCGCTGAGGCCACCGAAAACGACCGGGGGGATCCCGTCCGCCTCGAGCGAGGTGCACGGCAGCATTGCAAGCTGGGTCAGGGCAAGGACGTTGTGGCTGCCCGGCCGATCGATGATCCCCGCCAGGGCGCAGCCCGCCGCGCGGATACGTGCCATCGAATCGAGGTAATTCTTCAGGTACCGATCCAGGGATTTTTCTCCGGCGCCGTGCGCCTGGAGCATCATCCACAGCAGCAAGCTGTTATCAAGCAGCGCCAGTCCGGGCCGATCTCCCACGTTCGGGCAGACCTCAGAAAGGATGCCCATTTCAGCCACGTCACGCTGTAGGTTGACCCAGGCATTCCCAACAGGTTGACCCGAATCGTGATGCAGCTGCTCGTCCTCGAAATACAGGTCCGTTTTTGTGAACGTTTCTGGTGCTACAGGCTCGTCATGCTGCAGCCGGATGGCGGCAATGTTGACCAGGTAAAACGCCGCCGCGGTGTGCCGGTCGGGGTAAATCTGCGAGCCGTCTGCGCCGGAAACGATCAAGCCAGCGACCAGATCCGGGGGTGCGCAGGGACGATCGAAGCCTTCGGCCGGGGCAAGGGCACCTGCCCAGCGGGAACCGGCTAGGCTCACGCGTTCTTCGAGCTCGGCAAGTGGTAGGTTAGTCATCGCCTCGTAGCTGTGGATGGCTTCATCGAGCAGGGTCAGCTGCTGTGCCTGGCGATCGGAGAGCGATTGGCTCAGTTGTTGCACCTGGGGTAGGAGCTGCGGAAGATCAAGACTCATCGTATGAACCTCTGGAACACATGTTCCAGATTATAGCCGATGGCGAAGTAGCCGCAATTCATGCGCTTGACCGGCGAGGGAACGGGAGTCTACAATCCATCCCACACAGGCATCGACAGTCTCCTCTGGGGTGGGCGAGCCTGTTTCTTCGCCGCGCGGGGTTATGCTATACTGCGCGACGGTGGACCTATTCATATGAGCCAATTCGATTTCGATCTGGCAAAGCGGCTTCATCGATTCGGTCTGGGATCGATTACGGCCACGCTTCTCGAAGGCCTGGCGCCGCTGGCGCCGCTCGGCGCACAGGGATTGTACATGCTGGAGCCTCTCTTCGGTTCAGGCGAGGGCTGGCATAAGCTGGCCGGCTCGCTGGAAGACCCTGATCGATTGAAAGACCTGGCCTCCAATATCAGGCATGGAGGGTAGCATGGGGAGCATTGATCTGCTCGGTTTGCTGGTCTTGCTGGTCTTCATCATCCTGCTCTTCGTGTTCCTGGCGATTGGGGAGAGGCGTCGTGCGCTCTTTCGCCCTATCGAGGGATATGAGGCCCTGGAACGCGCCATCGAGCGTGCGGTCGAGGCTGGCGAGCGGGTCCATCTCTCATTGGGCACTGGATCTTTGATTGGGACGGACAGCGCGCCGGCTTTGGCCGGTCTTGCCATCCTGGAGTACATCGGTCATATGACGACCCTGAGCGATAAGCCCATGGTCGTGAGCACCGGTGATGGAGCGATGGCGATCCTGGCCCAGGACTCTCTACGCAGTATTTATCGCTCGGCAGGCGCCCTCGATCGTTTCGGACCTAACCGGGCACGGATGCTTGGACCGACTCCGTTTTCCTATGTCGCCAACCTGCCGATCCTGCTGGCCAACGAAGACGTCTCGGCGCACATCCTGGCTGGCTCCTTCGGGGCCGAGGGGGCACTGGCGGCCGATTTTGGAGAACGCCAGGGCAGCTTTACCCTCGCCGGCACTGATGACGCCCAATCGCAGGCGCTGCTTTACGCCACGGCGAGCTATCCCCTGATCGGGGAAGAGATCTTTGCCGCCGGAGCCTACCTTCAGCAAGACCCCAGCCATCGAGCAAGCCTGCAGGTACAAGATGCAGTACGCTTCATCCTTATCGGTGGAATCTTGCTTGGCGCGCTCCTGCGCATACTTGGGATCAACCTATGAAATTAGGTTCCTATATGTTGTGGGCAGCAACGGCGGTTGGCACAGGCGTCATTGTGCTCCTCGGCTACTTTGTGCAGCTCGAGGCAGGCGCCCCTACCGGCCTGATGCAAACGGTCTTTGGCTTGCGCCTGCTCATCATGCGTTGGGCAGTGCTGCTGGCCGCGGTCGGCTTGCTGCTCGGGCTGGTCAACCTGTTCAGTGTCCACTGGCGTAAGATCAGCGACCAGGAGCAGGGTTGGACATACAGCACGATCCTGATCCTGACCTTCTTCATCACCCTGCTCCTCGGGTTGGTCTTTGGGCCCGACAGCCCGATTGTGCTCTTGCTTTTCAACGGAATTCAGCTTCCGGTTGAATCGAGCCTGGGCGCTTTGCTCGCCATTACGCTCACCCTGGCGGGTTTCAGGACCCTCCAGCGTCGGCGCGATCTTGTCGGTCTGGCGTTCATCATAACGGCGCTGTTGGTCTTGATCGGTTCGGGTCCGGGCATCGTCCCCAATGCGAGCGCCGGCTATGGCTTCTTCAGCGGGCTGAGGAACTGGTTAGCCCAGGTTGCGGCTGCCGGTGGCGCCCGGGGTGTGCTGCTGGGTGTGGCGCTGGGTTCTGTCGTGACCGGGTTGCGGGTTCTCCTGGCCATGGATCGGCCTTACGGTGATTAGGTAGATGCCTGAGCAACGCTGCCCGATGTGCAGTGCCTTGAACGAGGAAGACGCGCAGACGTGCGTTGCATGCGGTGCGCGTCTCAGCCCGCTTGTCGCAGGCGGGGATGCACCTCTCCCAGAATTCCCGCAAGAGCCGCCTGAAACGCCCTCCGATCCAGAAACAGGTGACCAGGACGATTGGCTGGCTCGCATTCGGGCCGGCGTGAGCTCAGTTGAGGAACCCGAAGAACCGCCTGCTTACAGCGAGAGCCCCACAGGATCCCCGGAATGGCTTGGTGGGCTGCGTGATGCGGATGATCGCTATAACCAGGGCGGGCCGGATGAGGCCATCCCGGATTGGATGGACGAATTCATCGCTGCCGGTGACGAGGAGAGTGCCGAGGATGTGCCGGATTGGCTGGCACGGGTCAGGTCGCGTAAATCGACTCGTTCTGGAGAGGGTGAACCTGCAGAAGGTGAAGAAGAGCAGGATTGGCTCAACCGTCTGCGAGATGAGAGTGCACAACTGGCTGAAACCGAGGGCGAAGAGACGACCGAACCCGGGCTGGAAGGACTGCTTCCAGGAGCGGAAGAAGAGCTCGACAGGCAAGAGCTGGAAGCCCCCACATTCGAGCCTGTGGATGAAGTCGATCGCCCTACACCCCCCGTTCTCGATCTGGGGATTCTCTCCGATATGCCCGGGGTGCCCGGGTCGCCGCGTTCATCAGGAGCCCCACCAGCGGAGGAAAGGCTGGCGGCTGACGCTTCCCGCGTTCCGAGTGGAGGTTTCGGGATCGACTGGGCAGGCGAAGGCGAGCTTACCGAATCATTAGAGGTCGAGCACGATTCTGGTGAACAAGAACACGTCCCGGCATTGGTCAGCGATGAAAGTGGCGAACGCCCAATCGTTGAAATTGACGAGAGTGTTCTCGACTCGGTCGAGCTCCCTGCCTGGCTGGACAACATTCGCCCATTGCACGCCCCTCCTAGCGAGGAACCGGCTGAGGAAGAAGATGCATCCGGCGAGCTCGATCTAGCTCCGGCCACGCTGCCTTCCTGGCTGGAGGCGATGCGACCAGTAGATAGCTTCCGGCCGGAGATTGAGATCGAGTCCGACGATGTGCAGCAGGTCGAATCGGCGGGCCCACTCGCCGGGTTACGCGGGGTGTTGATGGCAGAGCCGGTCGTGGCCATTCCGCGTACTTCCTCCGCGACGGCTGCGCGTCTGGAAGTGACCGAGAGACAGTTCGCACAAGGCGATCTGCTGCATCGCCTGATCGAGGAGGAAGAGCGCGAATCAGTCATCCTGCGCCGGCCAGGACGCCGCTTACCGCTTGCTCGCTGGTTGATCGGGCTGGCGTTGCTTGTAGCGGTGATCGTGCCACCCTCGATAAACAGGCTTGGGCTGCAAGGCTTTTCGCGCCCGGCTGACATCCCGCGTGAGATTGCCCCCCTCGTAACCCTCATCAACAACGTGCCCACCGACCGTCCGGCCCTGATCGTTTTCGATTACACCCCTGGCTACTCCGGCGAACTAGACAGCGTCGCTGGCACCATCATCGAGCATGCATTCTCACGCGCTATCCCACTCGTGACGCTCTCTACCAGGCCGACCGGTCCACCCATGGCCGAGGCATTGCTCTCCCGCCTTGGAACAGCTTACGCCGCCGTGAATGGACAGTCATACCTGCACCTGGGATATTTGGCCGGAGGGCCGACGGCGGTACAGCTCTTTGCTATATCACCGCACGATGCGGTCCTGACCGGGTTCCTGCTCCCTGATGCTGACGAACAAGCCGGGGTCGAGATTGGCCCGGAGGTACACTCAACGGTCTGGGAGCATTCGCTGCTCCAGCCCATTAACCACCTTTCTGATTTCGGGATGGTGGTTGTGATCACAGCCGGGACAGAGACTGCCCGTAATTGGGCAGAACAGACTCACCCCTGGATCGGTGACACACCCTTGATCATGGTGCTCAGCGCTGGTGCAGAACCGCTTGTGCGCCCGTATTTCGAGTCGACCGTCCCGCTGGTGGACGGGATCCTGACCGGATTGCCGGCAGCCGTCGCTTACCAGGAACTAAGTGGTCAAGGAGTGGACGCCGCCCAGCGTTGGGATATGTTTGGCAGCGGAATGCTGGCCGTCGAATTGATCCTACTCGTCGGGTCCATCTATGGCGCTGGGGCGTGGCTACTGAGCCTGCGCAAACGTTGAACGGGAGAACCCGTAATTGCCTGATGTGACGCTCGATCTGATCGGAATGATTATCGGAGCCATCTTGACCCTGATGGTCTTGAGCTATGTCATCGGGGACAATGTGCTCTTTCGGGTTGCTATGTACCTCTTCATCGGGGTGGCTTCGGGATATGCCGGTGCGATCGCCATTCGCAACGTCGTCCTACCGGCGCTGGTCGACCCACTACTTCAAGGGGATCCTCTGGGTTTGCTCTCCTGGGAAGCGATGGGAACCTTCGTGATCCCCTGGATCCTGGCCATCCTTTTATCGTTCAAGATGTCACCAAGGCTGGCGAAGCTTGGGAGCCTGCCGCTGGCGATGTTGGTCGGCGTCGGTGCAGCGGTCGTCGTTGGGGGAGGCATCACTGGAACCCTGATCCCTCAAGGCCTGGCTGCGGCGGATGGATTGGCGGGTGAGGTCATCTTCCCGGCTGAGGGGGAAGCGATAACAATCTGGATCGAGCGCGCCCTGAGTGCGTTGATCGTCCTCCTGGCCACAATCAGTACGCTGATTTACTTTCGCTTTGCAGCCCGCCGCGATCTGACCGGGAGCACGCGCCGGGACCGGCTGACGGCTATCCTGGCCTACATCGGCCAGATCTTCATCGCCATCACCTTCGGGGTGATGTACGCCGGGGCATTGACGGCGGCGATCCTGGTCCTGGGACAGCGTTTCGAATTTTTACGCGCCGTGTTGGGCGCCCTGAGCGGCGGATCCTGACCTGATATGAGCACCTACCTCGACGCCGATACCCTGTTAGCCATCGATGTAGGCACGGTCAACACCCGCGCCAATTTATTTGACGTCGTCGATGGCCGCTACCGCTTGATAGCTACGGGCAGGGCGCCATCCACCGCCGGTCCCCCCCTCCTTGATGTGAGCGAAGGCGTGCGGATGGCGATCGAGCGCGTCCAGACCATCACCGGGCGCACCCTGGTGGATGAATCCGACCTGCTGATCATGCCAGTGACAGGACGCGGGGCTGGGGTGGATCTCTTCGTCGCCACCGGTTCCGCCGGCCCGAAAGCCCGGACGGTTATCCTTGGTTTGATGCCGGGCGTTTCACGACAGAGCGCCGTACGCCTGGCGGACTCGACCTACCTGGAGGTGATCGAGACGATCGATCTGCTCGACCAGCGCAAGGAAGAGGAGAAGATCGATGCGATCATCGCTGCCCGCCCGAGCTTGATCTTGATCGCGGGTGGAACGGATGGCGGTGCCCAGAATTCGATGCTCCAACTGGTAGACCTGGCTTCGGTCGCCGTGGGACAAATGCCAGCCTCACAGCGCCCGCGCATTATTTACGCCGGAAACCGCAGCCTTAGCGCCACGATAGGGGATCGTTTCGATGAGAGCTTCGATATGGCGCAGGCACCGAATGTGCGCCCAAGCCTGGAGGTAGAGGACCTGGCCCGGGCGCGGCTGGCGTTGGGTGAGGCGATCGCCGAAACTCGGGCCCGCAAGATCCGCGGCTACGATGAACTTGAACAGTGGTCGGGTGGTCGGTTGATGCTGACAGCCGATGCATTCGGGCGCGTGATTCGCTACCTCAGCCGGATCTATGATCCGGATAAGGGCGTCCTGGGTGTTGACCTGGGTGCAAGCCATACCATGGTTGCGGCTGCGTTTGAAGGCGATCTGCGTATGCGGGTGGAAACAGAGCTGGGATTGGGCGAATCGCTGCCAGCCCTGCTTAAGCGATCGAACCTGAGCAACGTGCTGCGTTGGATGCCGCGCGAGCTAGGAAAGGGCGATCTGCTCGATTACATCTACAACAAATCGATCGCACCCGCTTCCATCCCGGTCGACGATCTCGACCTGGAAATTGAACTGGCTCTCGGGCGGGAGCTCATTCGGGTAACGATGCAGGAAGCGCGCACGCAATGGCCGCGGGGTAAGAACCTGCGCTCATCCTGGCTGCTGCCACCGGTGGAACCGATCATCGCAAGCGGAGCCGTCCTGGGTCGAGCCCCCGCAGCGGGTTATGCGGCACTGGCTTTGCTCGATGCGCTCCAGCCAACGGGCATTACGACACTGGTGCTCGATCCCTATGGCCTTTCGCCCTCGCTTGGCGCAGCCGCGGGTTCGATGCCAATGCTCGCTGTGCATGTTCTCGAATCTGGCAGTTATGTCAGTCTGGGTACGGTCGTTTCCCCTGTCGGGAAGGTTCGTATTGGACGCAAGGTACTCACACTCCGCCTCGAGGTTGAACGCGGTTCAGAGGATATCGCCGGGGAGGTGAAGATGGGGCAGCTGGCCGTCATCCCCTTGCGACAAGGTGATCATGGCAAGCTGACGCTCCGGCCCGAGCGTGGGATTGATGTCGGGTTTGGTGGGCCGGGAAAAGCAGGCGCGCTGCGTGTCGCCGGCGGCGCAGTCGGGCTGATCATCGATGCGCGCGGCCGGCCACTCGAGTTTTCGCCGGATCCATCCCGTCAGCAAGAGCAGAATCTGAAGTGGCTGCACGATATTGGAGCCCGGAAGTGACGTCTGGCATAATTCATGCAATTATTAGGCTGATGAGCCATGACTGAGATCTTTATTCCTGCCGTGACCCACGTCTCGACCATGACCAATATCCGGCGTCAGCGCATCCTGCCTGTCCCGGGTACGGTCCTCGTCCGTGTGAATGAGAAAGTCCAGGCGGCCGATATCGTGGCCGAAACTGAAATCGAGCCGAAGCATTACTATCTTGACATCGCCCGCGCGCTGGGGCTTTCGTTGCGGGAGGCTGCCCGCAGCATCATCCCGCAGAAGGGCGATCGGGTCGACGCTGGCGATATTATCGCCGGCCCGGTCGGGCTGACTCGCAGGACAGTCCGGGCCCCGGCCGAGGGACATATCGTCGATATCCGCCAGGGGCGGGTACTGCTGGAAGCACGCGGAGAGCTGTACCAACTCCGGGCAGGTTTTCCCGGTGTGATAGTTGCCAGTGACGGGACGCAAGCCGTGACAGTTGAGGCCACCGGAGCACTGCTCCAGGGGGTATGGGGCAGTGGCAAACAGGATTACGGCGTGATGCGCGTTATCGGTGATAGCCCGGCCGCCCGTTTGCAGACTGATCAATTGGACGCTAACCTGCGCGGCGCCGTCCTGGTGGCTGGCATTTGCGATCATTCTGCCCCACTGCACCAGGCGACTGAACTCTCCGTGCGTGGGGTCATCCTGGGCGGTATGTCGGCCGAATTGATACCGGTAGCACGCCGGCTGCCTTATCCTATCCTGCTGATCGAAGGCTTTGGCGAACGACCGTTGAACAGCATGGCTTTTAGTTTGCTGGTCAACAACGTTGGACGGGAAGTGGCGGTCGATGCCGGAACGGCCTGGCCGCAGCCCGGTCATAGACCTGAAGCGATTATTCCACTGCCAGCCAACCGGCAGGTGTCCCTCCCGGAAGAAGTTGTGGCGCTCAAGGTTGGAAGGCGGGTGCGGATCCTGAAGCCTCCCTACCTGGGTGAGGTTGGGGTGGTTAAAGAAATGCTCAAGGCTGCCGCAAGTTATCCCAATGGAGTACGGGCCCGGAGCGCTGCGATCGAGATCGAAGGGGTTGGGACAACGACTATCCCACTGGCGAATTTGGAGATCTTACAGTAAAAAGGGCGGAGAGGCGAAAGCGGATCCCATCGGACGGAATCCCTGACAGCCTGGACGCGGAGGAGTAGAGACGATGGCAGAAGATTTCGACGTAGGAGCACCACTGCCTGAGGAGTCATCGAACCGCACGTTCGTGATGGTTGCGGGCGGGCTCGGAGCTTTGCTGGTGTTGAGCATGATCTGCCTGGCGGTTTACGCGCTGGTACTGGCACCGCGCCAGCAAGCGTCGCGCGCGACGCAGGCAGTCGAGGTCAACCTTGAGAACACGCAGCAAGCGCAAACGCAGACAGCGGCTGTGGTGCAGCAAACGCCATCGCGGACGCCTACTGCAACCGAGACCCAGGAACCTACTGTGACGGTGACCCCGACTCAGGTGGTTGTCCTGCCGACAAGCACGGCGACACCCTTCCTGACCTTGCCGACGTTGGCACCGGAGACGGCCACCGCCGCAGCCCAGCAAACACTGGCTGCTTCTGGTGGAGGCGGTGCGACGGTGACCGCCACGACTACGGCACTGCCGGCAACTGGTTTTGCCGAGGACATCGGCGTCCCGACGCTGGCGCTGCTGGGTGGGGTGCTGCTGGCTGTGATATTCATCGCACGCGGATTGCGCACACGCACGGCGTACTGATCGTAGCCTCTCGCAGGCACGATCTCAACCTCGATCCCCAGGCAGGGTCAGCCTCATGTTGGCCCTGCCTTCATATGTGGAGGGTGCATGGCAGCTTCGGAATTACCGTTCGGCGCAATGCGTGAACGTGTCATCGCAGACCTCGCCACAGGGCACTGTGTATCCATCACCGGTTTGAGCAACACTGGTAAATCGATGCTGATGCGCTCGTTGGTTGATGAAGAGTGCCAGACGGCTTACAAGATAGCCAGCGGGCGGCCCGGCTACCTGGTCTACATTGACTGTAACCGGGCCGTGGCGATCTCTGATCAGGCATTCTATGAAGTCGTGCTCCGCTCGATTTTAGAGCATCTCGGGAATCAGGTGAAGAGCACGCTCACCCCCAGGCTGCGCGAACATCACCAGACGATCACCGAAGCCGAGAGCTCATTCACCGCCTCACTTTCGTTCAACCTGGCACTCTCTGAGCTTTGCGAGCAGATTGAGCACGATCTCTGCCTGCTTATCGATGAATTCGGCGAGATCTATACTGCCCTGGATGAGCGGGCCTTGCTCAACCTGCGCGCGCTGCGCGATCGGTTCCCCAACCATCTGGTCTACGCCACCGCCACGGAACGCAGCCTGCCGCAGCTGCGCGGCGATGCAATTGAGGATGAGTTCGCTGAATTGTTTTCGCGCTTCACCTATGCCATGCCGCTCCTGACCCCGGATGAGATGGACCAGCTCCTGGACCGCCTCAATCTGAGCGGCATCCCGGCTGAACAGCGGTCGAAGATCCACACGCTCGCCGGAGGTCACCCGGGAATGTTGGTGGTCGTCGCACAGCTCATTGGCCGGCATGGACGGGAAGGCAAGGTCGACCCAGAAGCATTGGCCAGGTTGGAGCCACAGCCGCGGGCAGAGTGTCTCAAATTATGGAACCAGCTTGAGGCCGACGATCGTGAGGCTCTAATCAGCCTTGTCCTTGACCCGAAAGCTGGTTTGCCGGTTCGCGCTCTTAACCGGTTGCAGTCGTTGGCCTTGCTCCGGGACGGGCAGCCTTTCTCGCCGATTTTTTCCGACTTCATCGGCCGCAAGGGTCGCGGCGCGGATATCGCCGACCAGGGGGTCTACATCGACCTAGACTCGGGTGATGTATGGGTAGAGGGGATGCGGGTTCCGGTCTTGACCGATCTGGAATACAGGCTGCTGGAATTGCTGCACGAGCGTAAGGACAAGTTGACCGATAAGTATCAAATCGTGACTGCCGTCTGGGGTGAAGATTACCTTGGCAGCGTCGATGATGCCCGCGTGGAGAAGCTCGTCAGCCGGTTGCGGAGCAAGATCGAACCCGACCCTGCTGAACCGCGCTACCTGATCACACGCCGGGGGCGTGGTTACAAGCTGCTGACTACACCGCGGGCCGAGTAACGCTCGAACATCCATCTCAACCCGCTTACAAATTTCCAGGGTTGCATTTACCCACAAGTTCATCGTATCTTGGTACTATAAACCTCGCCAACATGCGGTATGTTGAAGGGGAATGGGATGATCCTGAGTTAACAGGACGAACCTGAGGTAGGCTTTCCTCGGATGGAGATGAAGTCATGACCGCTGCGCTAATCCTGGTCGTGGAAGATGATCTTGCGCTT
>DAOUEJ010000080.1:0-4799 GCA_034430615.1 Anaerolineales bacterium
ATAAAACCTATTGGGCAAGTGGTTGTAATTCGTGAAGAAAATAACCATTTCGCACACTTGCTAGCTGGCGTCGATACTCGATATATACTACCCATAACCAGTTGACTTGAATGAGATTGGGGGTTCAAGACGACGATCGATTCTGCTAAATTCTTCTCAACCCTTGTGGTCGGACTCCCTCGCTTCACTCCTGCCTCCGAGCACATCGAATTCAGCGCAGCTACTCCACACATCAAATCGGATGGATGTGGCTTGTTCGCGTTTTCGGTTGCAGGACACCGAGATTACATACAGGCAGGTAAACGTGGGTTCTGAAGGTGAACGCAAGCCGGTGACGATTCTCTTCGCCGATATCGCCGGCTCGACGTCGATCGCTGAGAAACTCGATCCCGAGGAGTGGAAGGAAGTCGTCCAGGGCGCGCACAGGCGGGTGAGCGCGGCCGTCGAGCGCTACGGCGGTATGGTGGCGCAGTACCTGGGTGATGGCGCCCTGGCCTTCTTCGGCGCGCCCGTGACCCATGAAGATGACCCCGAGCGTGCTGTGCGGGCTGCGCTGGATCTGCAAACCAAAATGCGTGACTACCGTCACGAATTGGCTGGGCTGGTGGAAGATTTCCAGGTGCGGGTAGGGATCCACGCCGGTGAGGTTGTGCTGGGTGAGGTCGGGCAGGGAGCGCACACGGAATACCTGGCGATCGGCGATGCGGTGAACGTGGCGGCCCGGCTGCAGTCGGCGGCAGAGCCGGGCGGGATCTTGATCTCGACCCAGGTCCAGCGGGGAGTGGCGCATGCTTTCGAACTGGAGGGTGTGGGCGAACTGGAGCTTAAGGGCAAGACTGAAAAAATAGCGACCTATCGGGTAGTGGGAGCGAAGGCTCAACCGGAAGTGGCGCGTGGGTTGCCGGGCACGCAGAGCTCCTTCGTCGGCCGCGAGCTCGAATTAGAGCGCCTGGGGTCTGCACTGGTTGGATTGCTTGAGGGACAGGGTGGGATCGTGGCCGTCCTCGGTGAGGCCGGGATCGGTAAGACCCGGCTGGTGGAGGAGGCACGGCGGCGGTTTTCCACTCATCCCTCAAGCGTGGCGGGTTATTCCCCCGAGGAGGTGCGCTGGCTGGAGGGTCGAGCGCTTTCCTACGGCGGGGCGTTGTCGAATTGGGTGATCACGCAGCTGCTGTTGGACGATCTCGGTCTAGCTGACGGCGCGCCGGAGGTACGCATCAAGGTCGCGCTGCGCAAGCGAGTCGAGGCGCTCTTCGGCGACGAGGCCGATGATCATTGGCCGTATCTGGCCCACCTGTTCGAGCTCAGCCTCGATAATGAAGACAGGACCGTCCTCCAAAACATGGACAGTGAATCACGCCGCTACCAGACGAGGGTCGTGCTTCGCCGCTACTTCGAAAAGGCCGCTGGTGTCCAGCCGCTGGTGATCGCCCTGGAGGATTTGCATTGGGCCGATCCCTCCAGCATGGAGGTGCTGGAGGAGCTGCTGGGGCTGTTGGATCGGGTTCCGCTTTTGCTGGTCATGCTGATGCGGGTGGACCACGATCACGGCTCCTGGGCGCTGACGAACAAAGCCCGGACGGACTACCCGCATCGCTACGAGGAGATCCACCTGCACCGGCTGCTTGCGGTGGATTCAACGGCGCTGATCGCCGAGCTGCTCGGCCAGGATCCAATTCCCGATGGGCTGGAGGCGTTGATCCAATCCCGGGCGGAGGGCAACCCGCTATATGTAGAGGAAGTAATCCGCCACTTGAAGGAAAACGGATTGCTCGTGCAGGAGACTGACGGGTGGATTCTGACGCGTAAGGTGGAAACGATTGGCATCCCGGAGACCCTGCAGGGAGTGCTGCTGGCGCGCATTGACCGGCTGGAGGCGGGCGTGCGCGAGACGCTGCAGCTGGCGTCGGTGATCGGGCGCAGCTTCCTCTACCGCATCCTGGAGGCGATTTCGCTAGCCGAGGCTGAGCTAGATAGCCACTTGACGGAGCTGCAGCGGAGCGAACTCGTGCGCGAAAAAGCCCGCCTGCCTGAGCTTGAGTACATCTTCAAGCATGCCCTCACGCAGGAGGCTGCGTACAGCTCGCTCCTCGTCGAGCGGCGCAAAGCCTTTCACAAGCGTGTAGGGGAGGCCATCGAAAGTATCTTCGAAGATCGCCGGGAGGAATATCTCGGTTTGCTGGCGCATCACTTCGAGAGGGCAGGAATTCAGCAGAAAGCCGCATCCTATCTCGATCTGGCCGGCGACCGCGCTAGATTAGACGATGCGTTCCAAGAGGCTGATGATTTCTATGGGCGTGAAATTGAGATGTTGTTCCAGACAGGGGATGAGGAGAAGCTTGCCTACACCTGGATGAAGCGTGCGTTGGTCTATCACCAGCTATCGGCTTTTAATCAAGCGCATCAGGCCTACTCTGTTGCATTTGACTTGTTGGAAAAGACTGCAGGGGAGAAGGCTGCTCATTCAATTCGAGCCTCAGAGGGCAAGAGGGAGAAGGCAGTATTAAACATCCCGATCACAGAAGGTTTCGTCAAGCTGAATCTTGGGGAAATGAACTATCAATGGGAAAGCCAGATGTTCAGGGACATCTTTGCAGGCCTGGTAGAGATTGACGCAGACCTGAACATCATCCCCCACGTCGCAAAATCCTGGGAAATCCTGGATGAGGGAAAGCGCTACATCTTTCACCTGCGCGACGATGTTTTCTGGAGCGATGGAGAGCAGGTGACGGCTGAAGATTTCATCTGGACCTGGTTTTATAGATTTTCTCCCAAACAAGATGATAAAAGAAACATATGGTTCAAGGATATCGTTGGGCTGGAAGAGTACCGCTCGGGAAGCCTTGAGAAAAAAGATGAGGTTGGGTTTCGAGCCCTGGATCCATATACGATCGAACTTCTGCTGAAGCGACCGTCCAGTTATATTTTGTACCTCATGTCTACCCCCCTTGGATACCCCTGGCCACGGCGAGCGATTAAAAAGCATGCCGATGAATGGTGGAAGCCGCCTCACGTTGTTTCTAACGGCGCATTCCTGTTTAAGGAACTCGATGACCAAGGGATTGTCATCGAGCGTAATCCAAAATACTTCCAGGCTGTCGGCGGCAACCTCGACGTCATTCGCTGGGAGGGCTATAAGAGTGAGGAGGCGATCAAACAAAGCTACCACGAAGATAAATGCGACATGATCCTAGGGCCTCGCATGCCGATGTTTGTGCATAAAACCATAGCCCCAAATGAACTGCACCTGTCACCACCCATCCTCGAGACCGACCTCCTAGTCCTAAATTCCACCAGGCCACCTACAGACCGGCTCGAGGTGCGACAGGCTATTGCTCACGCGGTCCGGCGGACCACCTTTGTACTCGAGTACAAAGGTAGTCCGCCTGCGCTAGCAGCCACTGGCGGCATTATACCGCCCGGCATGCCAGGTCATTCGCCGGGTCTTGCGTTGGAGCATGATCTTGCCAGAGCCCAAGATTATATATCTCAAGCCAGGAAACGACGCAAGGGAGCGACTGAAAGCTTGCTCCTATCAGGAGGTTCTGACATTTGGGATTGGTTGGGAATGTTTCGGGTTGAACTCGAGCAGGACTTAGGCCTCAAAGCCACGCTGCATAAAATGGAGGCCCGTTCGGAAATGTTTGAAATAAATTCAAATATTCAATTTATATCCTGGAGCGCAGATTTTCCTGCCCCGGTTAATTTCCTTGTGCACTGTGCGGCTAATTTCCTCAAAGATATAACGAGTTGGTTTGATGAACAGTTCGAGGGACTCGTATCAGACGCCTCCGCAGAGCTCGATCACAAGAACCGCATGGCCCTGTATCGGGCTGCGGATCGGTATCTCGTACATGACCAGGTGCTCATCATCCCGCTTGGTTATGGCGGCTCGCAGCCAAGTCTGGTCAAACCATGGATCACGAATTTCCACAGGGACGCCTTGTATTTCTATCGGTTGAAGGACCTGACCATCGACCTGGACCTCAAATCCAAAATGCTGAAGGATCGTTCACCGTGAACTGGCTGAAGTCTCTAAACTCAGAAAGCGTAGAGGCGCATTAGGCTGTTGGGCGGATTATTCCTTTACCAACTTTCCGGGAGACTTTAATAAATGAGAATTACTTCAGTCATCCACAACATACCGTTATTTGCCTCGCTGCCCGAGCGCGAGATCGAGCAGCTTTCCCACGCCCTGGTCCTGCGCGAGATCAACCCGGGCGAGCTACTGCTGCACGAGGACGAGCAGGGCGACCGCTACTACATCCTGCTCGAAGGTGAGGTCGAGGTGCTCAAAGCGCTCGGAACATCCGACGAACGCCTGCTCGGCGTGCGTAAAGCGAACTCATTCATCGGCGAGATGAGCCTTTTCACCGAGGACGGCCGCCACACAGCCAGCGTGCGTGCCCGTACCCCTGTCCGGTTGCTCGAAATGAGTCACGCCGAGCTGGACGCCCTCCTTCACCGCCATCCTGCTTTCGCCTATGAGATCATCCGCACGCTCAGCCGGCGCCTCGATCGATCAGAGAATGCCATCATCGAGGAGCTGCGCCAGAAGAACAAGCGCCTGACCGAGCTGCTCGAAGCGCTCGAAAAAGCCCAGGAGCAGATTATCGAGAAGGAGCGCTACGAAAAGGAACTTGAAGTGGCGCGTGCGATCCAGATGAGCATCCTGCCCAGCAGGCTGCCGGAATGCCCGCATCTTGAGTTCGGGGCGCGCATTATCCCGATGGCGGCCGTCGGCGGAGACTTCTATGACATTATCGATCTCGGAGAGGGCACCTTCGGGATCGCCATGG